>NZ_JACNDD010000016.1:0-66107 GCF_017351395.1 Pseudomonas sp. FW305-28 | reverse complement strand
CGCCACCGACCTGTTCGATGCAAGCACCATCGCCCGCTGGGGCCAGCACTTGCTGCACCTGCTCGACGCCCTGCTCGACGATGCGACGCAGCCGCTGGCGAGCCTGCCGTTGCTGGATGACGCGCAGCGCCAGCAACTGTTGGAAACCTTCAACCCGGCCGGTGCTGCCCTGGACGAAAGCCCGAGCCGCTTCCCTCACGTCGTGTTCGAGGCCCAGGCGAGCCTCACCCCGGACGCCGTGGCGCTGGTCTGCGCCGGGGAGACCCTGAGCTATGCCGAACTCAACGCCCAGGCCAACCGCGTCGCCCACGGTTTGATCGCACTGGGTGTGCAGCCCGACGACACCGTCGGCCTGTGCGCGCGCCGCAGCCCGCACATGCTGATCGGCCTGCTGGGTATCCTGAAAGCCGGCGCGGCCTATGTGCCGCTCGATCCGCAGTACCCGGCGCAACGGCTGGCCCACATGCTGGCCGACAGCAAGCCGCGGGCCCTGGTCCACCAACCCGGCCTGGACGAGTTACCGGTGCCACAAGGCCTGGCGACGCTGGAACTGGGCAGCGCGCCCCTGGCCCAGGCCCCGACCCACAACCCTCAGGTGAAGGGACTGGGGTTCAGTCACCTGGCCTACGTGATCTACACCTCCGGCTCCACCGGCTTGCCCAAAGGGGTGATGGTCGAGCATCGCGGCTTGCGCAACCTGCTGGACTGGTACCTCGAAGACCTGGCGTTCCACGCCGGCGACGCGGTGCTGCTGGCGTCCTCCTACAACTTCGACCTGACCCAGAAGAACATCCTCGCACCGCTGATGGTCGGGGCCACCCTGCACCTGGCCGCCGAACCCTTCAACCCCGGCGCCATCGTCGCCCAGGTCGCCGAGGCCGGGATTACCCACCTCAATATGTCGCCCAGCGCCTTCCACGCACTGGTGGACGCCGACCACGGGCAAGCCCTGGCCTGCCTGAAACGGGTAGTCCTGGGGGGCGAGCCGATCCAGGTCGCCATGTTGGAAAAACTCGCCCAGCCACGGCCGACGGTGATCAACAGCTACGGACCGACCGAGTGCAGCGACGTGGTCGCCTGGTACACCGCCGACAGCGACCTTGAGACCTACCGGCACCAGTCGATCCCCATTGGCCGGCCAGTCCGAAACATGCAATTGCACGTGCTGGACGCCCACGGGCAACTGCTGCCAGTGGGCGTGCCCGGCGAGATCCATATCGGCGGTGTCGGTGTAGCCCGCGGTTACCTCAACCTGCCGCAACTCAGCGCCGAACGCTTCATCGCCGACCCGTTCTACGGCAAGGCCGACGCACGCCTGTACAAGACCGGCGACCTCGGCCGCTGGTTGCCTGACGGCACCTTGCAGTACCTGGGGCGCAATGACGATCAGGTGAAGATCCGCGGCCTGCGGGTCGAACTCGGGGAAATCGAAGCCGCCCTCGCCGCACTGGCGGGTGTACGCGAAGCCGCCGTCATCGCTCGCGAGCATTCGTCCGGCCAGCGTCTGGTTGCCTACCTGTGTGGCGAACCGGCCGCCGCCGGGCAATTGCGCACCGAACTGCTCAAGCGCCTGCCCGAGCACATGGTGCCCAGCGCCTTCGTCGTGCTCGACACCTTGCCGCTCACACCCAATGGCAAGCTCGACCGCCGCGCCCTGCCCGAACCGGATCAGGACGCCTACGCCAGCCGGGCCTTCGAGGCGCCCACGGGTCGCGTCGAACTGATCATTGCCGGGATCTGGCAAGCCCTGCTGGGTGTCGAGCGCATCGGGCGTCATGACGGCTTCTTCGAGCTGGGCGGCCATTCGCTGCTGGCGGTCAGCCTGATCGAACGCCTGCGCGAACAAGGCTTGCACGCGGATGTCCGGGCGATCTTCAGCAGCACGTCCCTGGCCGAACTCGCCCAAGCCCTGACGAACGCCCCACAACCGGCGTTCCAGGCACCGGCCAACCGCATTCCGCCCGCGTGCACCGCCCTGACCCCGGACATGTTGCCGCTGGTGGAGCTGACCGCGGACCAACTCGAACGTATCGTCGGCGCCGTACCTGGCGGTGCCGCGAACATCCAGGACATCTACCCCCTGGCACCGCTGCAACAGGGCATCCTGTTCCATCACCTGCTGGGGCACGAAGGCGACGCCTACCTGGTGCGCTCGATGCTGCAGTTCGACAACCGCCAGCGCCTCGATGCCTTCACCGCCGCCTTGCAGCAGGTGATCGATCGCCACGACATCCTGCGCACCTGCGTGCATTGGGACGGTTTGCCTCAACCGGTGCAGGTCGTACAGCGCCAGGCGCGCTTGCCGGTGCACAGTGTTTCCCTCGACAGCCACAAGGCCCCCCTCAGCCAGCTCGAAGCCCTGAGCGATCCGCGGCAACTGCGACTGGATCTGCGCCAGGCGCCGCTGATGCGTGCCTGCATCGCCCAGGACCCGCATTCCGAGCGCTGGATGCTGGCGCTGCTCAACCACCACATGGCCAGCGACCACGTGACCTTGGAAATCGTCCTGGAAGAAATCCACGCGATCCTCCATGACCAAGCCGAGGGCCTGGCGGCACCGCAACCCTATCGTGACTTCATTGCCCAGGCCCAGGCCGTCCCCGCCGACATCCACGAAGCCTATTTCAGTCGCCGCCTGGCCGATGTGGATGCACCCACCGCGCCCTTCGATCTGCTGGAGGTACAAGGCGACGGCCGTCACATCAAGGAAGCCAATGTGACCTTGAGCGTCGAGCTCAACCTGCGTCTGCGGGCCCTGGCCCGGGAGCGGGGCATCACCCCGGCGACGCTGTTCCATGTCGCCTGGGCGCAGGTACTGGCCCGCTGCACCGGCCGCGATGATGTGGTGTTCGGGACCGTGGTCGCCGGGCGCCTGCAAGGCTCGGCCGGGGCCGAACGGGCCTTGGGCGTGTTCATCAACACGCTGCCCGTGCGCGTGCCACTGACCGCCGGCGCCCACGAACAGGTGCTGGCCACTCATCGAGACCTGGTCGAACTGCTGACCCACGAACAGGCCTCCCTGGCCCTGGCGCAACGTTGCAGTGGCGTGCCCAGTGCCTTGCCGCTGTTCACCACCTTGCTCAACTATCGGCACCAGCGCGACGACAGCCAACTGCAATGGCCCGGCATGCGCATCCTGGACAGCGCCGAGCGGACCAATTACCCGTTGACCCTGTCGGTCAACGACTACGGCGACTCCCTGGGCCTGACCGTGCAAAGCGTGCAGGCAGTGGACCCGCAGCGCATCTGCGCCCTGATGCAACGGGCGCTGGAGCAACTGGCCCAGGCCTTGATGTACACGCCTCGGGTTCCACTCACGCAGCTGGACGTGCTGCCTGCCCAGGAGCGCACCCTGCTGCTGGACACCCTTAACCAGACCGAGGTGGATTACCCGACTGGCCTGTGCATTCAACAGCTGTTCGAAGAACAGGTTCGCCGCACGCCAAACGCCTGTGCATCCCTCGACGGCCGCCAATCCCTCAGTTATGCCGAGCTCAACGCCCAGGCCAACGGCCTCGCCCAGCAGTTGATCGCGGCTGGCGTCCTGCCGGGGGATCTGGTGGCCATCTGCGTCGAACGCGGCGTGGCGATGATCAGTGGCCTGCTAGGAATCCTGAAGGCCGGGGGCGCCTACGTGCCGCTGGACCCGACCTACCCCGCCGAGCGCCTGGCCTCGATTATCGAGGACGCCAGGCCGCGCCTGTTGCTGGCCGACCCGGTCGGTCGCGCGGCCGTGGGCACATTGCAGGAAGGCACTCGCTACCTGGCCATCGAACGGGCGCTGGCGACACCGTCGAACAGCCGCGATCCTCAACCCGATAGCGTCGGCCTGACGCCAGAGCACCTGGCCTATGTGATCTACACGTCCGGCTCCACCGGCAAGCCCAAGGGCGTGATGATCGAGCACCGCAACCTGGTGACCTCGACACTGGCCCGGGGCACGGTGTATGGACCGGCGACCGGCAAGCGCTTCCTGCTCTTGTCGTCGATTGCCTTCGACAGTTCCGTGGCCGGGATCTTCGGCACGATGGTCAGTGGCGGCACCTTGTGCATCCCGGATGCCGAAACCGCCCGCGACCCCGAGGCCATCGCCCGCTTCATTGGCGAACAGGCCGTCACTTCGCTGCTGTGTGTGCCGTCCCTGGGCCGCCTGGTGCTGGCAAGCCTTGCCAGCGGTAACGGGCACGGCAGCCTGCAAGAGATGATCGTCGCCGGCGAAGCCTGTCCCGCGCAGTTGGTGCAGGCATGTACCGCCCTGGAGCCGGCGATCACTCTGTACAACGAGTACGGCCCCACCGAAGCCACCGTCTGGACCACGGTGCATCGCTGCACCGCCGCGGACCTGGGCACGGTGCCCATCGGGCGGGCGATTCCCAACAGCCGCCTGTACGTGCTCGATGAACAGCGCCAGCCGGTACCGCTCGGCGTGCCGGGCGAACTCTACGTGGGCGGCGCGGGGGTTGCCCGCGGCTACCTGGACCGGGCGGCACTGAACGCCGAACACTTCCTCAGCGACCCGTTCGCCCCGGGCGACGAGCCACGGATGTACCGCACCGGCGACCTGGTGCGCCTGCGCGCCGATGGGGTAATCGAATTCCTCGGGCGTAACGACCAGCAGGTCAAGATCCGCGGTTTCCGTATCGAACCCGGTGAAATCGAGGCGCTGATGCTGACCCTGCCGGGGGTGCGCGAGGCCGCGGTTATCGCTCGCGAAGACACCCCGGGGGCGACGCGCCTGGTGGCTTACCTGAGCGTCGAGCCGCACCTGGCTGGCCGTAATGCCAGCAGCACGCTACGGCCTTACCTGACTTCGCAGTTGCCGGACTACATGGTCCCGGCGGCGTTCGTGGTGGTCGAGCGGCTGCCGTTGAGCCCCAATGGCAAGCTGGACCGGCGCGCCCTGCCCGCGCCCGGCAATGAAGACTTTGCCCGTCGCCAGTACGAAGCGCCCAACGGTGAAACCGAGACGCTGCTGGCACAGCTCTGGGCCGACTTGCTGGGCCTGGAACGCATCGGCCGGCACGACGACTTCTTCGAACTCGGCGGTCACTCGCTGCTGGCGGTGCAAGTCACGCTCCGGGCGCGGGAAATCTTCGGTGTCGAAGTGCCGCTCAGGGGCGTGTTCGAACACCCCTCGCTGCTGGCCCTGGCCGACCTGATCAACACCCTGCAACTGGCGCAGTACGAGTCGGATGAATTGCTCGACCTGCAACAAGAAATGGCTTCGCTGTCTGAAAGCGAACTGCTCGCTATCGTCTCCAAGGATGCTTAATAAATTGAACGAACATAACGATAGTCTCGACCAGTTGAAACGTGCCGCCCTGCTGCGACTGCTCAAGCAACGTGGCGCGACGCGTGTCATCGAAACCGTTGCCGACGACATGCCCTGCGTCGACCGCGCCGCACCGCTGGCACTGTCGTTCGCCCAGCAGCGGCTGTGGTTTCTCGACCAGTTGGACCCGACCGCCAGCGCCGCCTACCACATACCCGCCTCGTTGTTGCTGCAAGGTGCCCTCGACCAGGCGGCCCTCACGGCAGCCCTCGATCGCCTGGTGGCACGGCATGAAAGCCTGCGCACCACTTTCCGCCGCGAGGGCGAACAGCCGGTGCAAGTCATCGCCCCGGCCGATTGCGGCTTCAGCCTCGTGACCCATGACCTGCGACACCTGCCCCGGGAGCAGGCCGCAACCGAGGCCGCACACCTGAGCGAAAACGCCGCCGCGGCGCCGTTCGACCTGCTGCACGGGCCGCTGATCCGCGGCACCCTGCTCCGCCTGGCGGACGATGAACACCGGCTGCTGATCACCCAGCACCACATCATCTCCGACGGCTGGTCCATTGGCATCCTGGTCAAGGAATTCGCGAGCTTGTATCAGGCATTCAGCGCGGGGCAGCCCGACCCGCTGCCGCCGCTGACCCGGCAGTACGCCGACTACGCAGCCTGGCAGCGCCAGCACCTGGAAGGCGAGCGCCTGGAGCGACAAGTGGAATTCTGGCGCGCCCACCTGGCCGGCGCCCCGGCGCTGCTTTCATTGCCGACCGACCGGGCGCGTCCGGCGGTCCAGAGCTACCGCGGCGAAACCCTGGGCTTCGACCTGCCGGCGTCGTTGTCCGCCGCCATCGTCCAGTTCGCCCAGTCCCGCGCCGCGACACCGTTCATGACCTTGATGGCTGCCTGGGCGGTCTTGCTGGCCCGCATCAGCGGTCAACAGGACCTGGTGATCGGCACCGTCGCCGCCAACCGCGACCGCCACGACGTGCAGGCGCTGATCGGGTTCTTCGTCAACACCCTGGCCCTGCGCGTGCGCCTGGAAGCCAACCCGACCCTTGACCAGGTACTGCAGCAGGTCAAGCAATTGATGCTGGAATCCTCCACCCAGCAGGACACCCCATTCGAACTGGTGGTCGAGGCCCTCAAGCCTGCGCGCAGCGCCAGCTACAGCCCCGTGTTCCAGACCATGCTCTACACCAATGCCGCAGGTGCCGGGGGCCAGTTGCAGTTGCCGGGGCTGAACCTGGAGTTCCTGCCCTCGCGCAAGGACAACACCCAGCACGACCTGTCCCTGCACATCGACGAAGGCGGCCCGAGCCTGTCCTGCAGCCTGTCGTATTCCACCGCGCTGTTCGACGCCGCCACCATCGAACGCCTCGCCGCGCGCTTCGAGCGCCTGTTGCACTGCTTTACCGATGCCCCCGACACCCGTATCGGTGCCCTGGAACTGGACCCGCCCCAAGCCTTGCCCGAGGTCACCGCACAAGTCTCCGGGCCAGGACAGACCCCGCTGTCCTATCACCAGGAGCGGCTCTGGTTCGTCGATACCTTCGAAACCGGCTACCTGTACGACGCCAATCCGGTCTATCACAACATTGCGTTACTGCTGGAGTTGACCGGTGAGATCAATCAACCGGCCCTGCAAACCGCCCTCGACGGCTTGCTGGCCCGCCACGACATCCTGCGCTGCCGGATATTGAGCGACGGTAGCCGGGCCTGGCAACACTTCGACGGCCCGGCCAGCCTGACGCTCGAACTGATCCAGGGCAACCCCGACGACTTGCCGGGCCAGGCCCTGGCCGCGACCCGTCGCCCGTTGCACATGGACGGCGGCAGCCTGGTACGTGCCAGCCTGGTACGGGCAAGCGATCAGCATGGGATCCTGGCCATCGCCGTGCACCATCTGCTGGCCGACCGCAGCGCCATGCAGTTGCTCAAGCGCGACCTGCTGGCCCTCTACGAAGCCGCCTGCGCCGAGCGCAGCGCCGACCTGCCGGCATTGCCGCTGGGCTACGGCGACTTTGCCGCCTGGCAACGCAACCTGCCGGCCACCGCGCTGGAAAACCTGCGGGCCTATTGGGCCTATCAACTGCGCGGCAAGCTGCAAGCCCTGGAGCTGCCCCTGAATCGACCCCGGGCGGCGGTGCATGTGTTTGCCGAAGCCACCCACGGTTTCACCCTCGAACCGGCGCTGGCGCGGCGCCTCGAAGCATTGGCCCGGGAAGTCGGCGTGAGCAGCGACAGCCTGGCCCTGAGCGCATTCACCGCGCTGTTGCGCCGCTACGCCGGCCACGATGAACTGGTGATCGGCACCACGGCCGCCTGCCGTGAGCCGGCCCTGCGGGATGTCATCGGGCCGCTGGACAATCTGCTGGTCATGCGTGGCCTGTGCGACAGCGACACCACTTTGCAACAGCTTTGGGAACAGACCGCCAACAACCTGACCGAGGGCCTGCGCCACCGGCACATGCAGTTCGACCAATTGGTGCTGGCCCTCAACCCGGCCAAGGACATGAGCCGCACCGCGCTGTTCGACGTGCTCTTCAATTTCCAGCGCACCACCGACCACGACACGCTGGTGGCGGGCCTGGCGGTCAATACGCTGGAAACCAACCTGGGTTATGGCAAGAACGACCTGCACCTGCTGATCACGGCCGATGAATCACACTGGGCCGGACACCTGGCGTACAACGCGGAATTCTTCGACGCCGAATTTATCCAGCAGCTGATGCGCCACTACGTGCGCCTGCTGGAAGCTTTTGTCGAGGATTCGCAGCAGCGGGTCGACGACGTCCCCCTGCTGGATGCCGCCGAACGCCAGCGACAGATCCTCGACTTCAACGACAGCGAAGCAGCCTGGCCCGAGACCCTGACCCTGCATCAGCTCTTCGAAGAACAGGTGCGTCATTACCCGGACCGCATCGCGGTCAATCTGGGCCTGGAGCGCCTGAGCTATCGACAGCTCAACGAACAGGCCAACCGCCTCGCCCACCGCCTGCGAGCGGCCGGCGTGCAGCCCCAGGAACTGGTGGCCATCGCCCTGGATCGCTCGGTACAGATGATCGTCGCCACCCTGGCGGTGCTCAAGGCCGGCGGTGCCTATGTGCCCATCGATCCGAGTTCGCCCCAGGAGCGCATCGCCTATGTGCTGCGCGACAGTGGCGCCCGCAAGGCCATCGCCCGCCAGGACATGAATCCGGCGCTGCAGGCCCTCGGCATCGAAGTATTCGATGCCGCCACGGACAGCAGCGTCAGCGCCGCCAACCTGCCCAACTTCAGTGCCGCGGACCACCTCTGCTACGTGATCTACACCTCGGGCTCCACCGGGGAACCCAAGGGTGCGTTGCTCGAACACCGCAACGTCGTGCGCCTGCTGCACAACAATCGACTGGACTTCCAGTTCAGCGCCGACGATGTCTGGTCGCTGTTCCACTCCAATGCCTTCGATTTCTCGGTCTGGGAAATCTTCGGCGCCCTGCTCTACGGTGCGCGCCTGAGCCTGGTGCCCGAGGCCCTGCGCCGCGATCCGGTGGAACTGCTGGGTTTCCTTGAAAGCGAACAGGTGACGGTGCTGAACCAGACACCGTCGGCGTTCCTGCAACTGAGCGCCGCAGCCCTGGCGACGCCGCAGGTGGGCCTGGAACATTTGCGCTATGTGATTTTCGGCGGGGAAAGCCTGGAACTGGGCAAGCTCGACGCCTTCCACCGTGCCTTCGGGCATGTGGCGCTGGTGAACATGTACGGCATCACCGAAACCTGCGTGCACGTGACCTACAAGGCCATTGGTGCGGCGGACATCGCCGCCGGCGTCTCCAATGTCGGGCGGCCGATTCCGACCACCGTGGCCTACGTGCTCGACGCCCGTCAACGGCTGCTGCCGGTGGGTGTGGCCGGTGAAATCTGCGTCGGCGGGCTGGGTGTGGGGCGCGGCTACCTGAACCGTCCGGCCTTGAGCGCCGAACGTTTCATTACCGACCCGTTCCGACCTGGCGAACGACTGTATCGCTCAGGAGACCTGGGCAAGCTGCTGGACAATGGTGAAATCGTTCACCTGGGCCGGATCGACGCCCAAGTGAAGATTCGCGGTTTCCGCATCGAACTGGGGGAGATCGAAGCCAAGCTGCTGGCCTGTAACGGCGTGCGTGAAGCGCGGGTGTTGGCCCGCGAAGACGCGAGCCAGGGCAAGCGCCTGATCGCCTACCTGATCCCTGAGACGGGCGCGGTGCTGCAAGTGGCGGCATTGCGCAAGCAGTTGGGGGCGACCCTGCCCGACTACATGATTCCGAGTGCCTTTGTCAGTCTGCAGGCCTACCCGCTCACCGCCAACGGCAAGCTGGACCAGGACGCACTGCCGGCACCGGACCTGGACGCCATGTCCGAGCGCGGTTATGCCGCGCCCGAAGGTGCCGTCGAAGTGGCCCTGGCGCAGATTTTCCAGGAATTGCTGGGTCTGGAACGCGTGGGCCGCAGTGACAGCTTCTTTGAATTGGGCGGGCACTCGCTGCTGGCCGCGCAACTGGTTTCCCGAGTGCGGCAACAGTTGGGCGGCGAACTGATGCTGCGCGAACTGTTCAGTCATCCCACCGTGGAGGAACTGGCGCGGGTCGTCGGCAACCTGCAAACCGTCAGCACCGAGACCATCGGCATCGCCGACCGCACCGCACCGTTGGCGCTGTCGTTTGCCCAGCAACGCCTGTGGTTTCTCGACCAACTCGATGCAAACGCCAGCACCGCTTACCACATGCCCGCGTCCTTGCTGCTGCGCGGCGATCTCGACCACGCCGTGCTCAAGGCTGTCCTCGACCGCTTGGTGGCGCGTCACGAAAGCCTGCGGACCACCTTCGATCGTCATGGCGAACAACCGGTGCAGATCATTGCCCCGGCAGACTGCGGCTTTGCCTTGGCCGAGCAGGATTTGCGCAGCCTGCCTTATGAGCAGGCCAGCATCAGCGCCTCTCGCATGGCCGACAGCGAGGCCGCGGCGCCGTTCGATCTGCGCCAGGGACCGCTGATTCGTGGGCGGCTGCTGCGCCTGGCCGACGACGAACACATTCTGCTCATCACCCAGCATCACATCATCTCCGACGGTTGGTCGGTGGGTGTCCTGGTCAAGGAATTCGCCACTCTTTATCGGGCCTTCAGTCAACACCAGGCCGATCCGCTGCCCGCGCTGTCGGTTCAATATGCCGATTACGCCGCCTGGCAGCGCCAGGTTCTCGACAGCGAGCGCCTGAGCCACCAGGCCGACTTCTGGCGTGAGCAGCTTGGCGGCGCGCCGGCGCTGTTGTCCTTGCCCACCGATCGCCCGCGCCCGGCGGTACAAAGCTACCGGGGTGGCGACGTCAGGGTGAACATCGCTGCGCCGTTGCGCGAACGCCTGGAACGTTTTTGCCAGGCACACAACGTCACCCTGTTCATGGCGTTGCTCAGTGCCTGGTCGGTCCTCATGGCACGCCTGGGCAACGAACCAGACGTCGTGATCGGCGTACCGACGGCCAACCGTGGCCGCACCGAAACCGAAAACCTGATCGGCTTCTTCGTCAACACCCTGGCCTTGCGGGTAGACCTTGGGCAAAACCCGAGCGTGGCGCAGTTGCTGGAGCAGATCAAACAAACCACCCTGGCGGCCCACGAACATCAGGACATTCCTTTCGAGCAAGTCATCGAAGCCTTGCAACCACCGCGCTCCCTGAGCCACAACCCGCTGTGCCAGGTCGCCCTGTCGCTCAACAATACCCCTGGCGGCGTTGAACTGAGCCTGCCCGGCCTGACCCTGGTCCCCGTGGCCCAGGCCCATGAAACCTCGCAGTTCGACCTGATGCTGACACTGGACGATGACGGTGGCACGCTGGGCGGCGTGATCGAATACGCCAGCGACCTGTTCGACCATCGCACCGTGGAACGCTTCGCCCAGCACTTCCAGACCCTGCTTGAGGCCATGATCGAGGACCCCGCACAGCCGGTGCTCGCCCTGCCGCTGCTCACCCCGGCACAGCGCCAGGCCTCACCGGCGACGCTGCCGCCCAAAGCCGTGTTCGCGGCGCAACTGCTGATTCATCAACGCTTCGAACAGGTCGCCGCCGCCCAGCCCCACGCCACCGCCCTGGTCCTGGGCGAACGCGAACTGAGCTATCAGGCACTCAACCGCCGCGCCAACCGCATCGCCCGTGAACTGCTCGCCCAAGGCGTACGGCCCGATGACCGGGTAGCGATCCTGGCCCGCCGCGGGGTGGAAATGGTCTGCGCGGTGCTGGCCGTGCTCAAGGCCGGTGCCGCCTACGTGCCACTGGATCCGGCCTACCCCAGCGAACGCCTCGGCTACCTGCTCGACGACAGCACCCCGGTGGCCTTGCTGGCCCAGCCTGACTGCCTCGCCGTGCTGCCCGAGCATGCCGTGCCGGTGGTGCACCTCAAGGATTACGTCGCCACAGACGACCTGACAGACGTGTCCCTGGACCACAACCTTGAAGCCAGGGCGCTGGGCCTGACGCCGCGGCACCTGGCCTACGTCATCTACACCTCGGGGTCCACCGGGCTGCCCAAGGGCGTGCTGGTGGAGCACGGCAATGTCGCACGGCTGTTCGATGCCACCGCCGGGTTGTTCGACTTCGACCAAAACGACGTGTGGACGCTGTTCCACTCCTTTGCCTTTGACTTCTCGGTCTGGGAAATCTGGGGCGCATTGAGTTACGGCGGCAAGTTGGTGATCGTCCCGAGCGACGTGGCCCGTTCCCCCGATGATTTCTATGCCCTGGTCTGCCAGCAGCGCGTCACGATCCTGAACCAGACGCCGAGCGCCTTCCGCCAGTTCATCGAGGCCCGCGAGCGCAGCGACCAGGAACATACCCTGCGCGAAGTGATCTTCGGCGGCGAGGCTCTGGACTTCCGCAGCCTGCGCCCCTGGACCGCACGCACTACGTTGGCCCGTACCCGTCTGGTCAACATGTACGGGATCACCGAAATCACCGTGCACGCCACTTACTACCCGATCAGCCAGGTGGAAATCGACACCGGCGCGCCAAGCCTGATCGGCCCGCCACTGCCGGACCTGTGCCTGCGTATTCTCGACGAGTACCGGCAACCGGTGCCGGTGGGGGTCAATGGCGAGATCTACATCGGCGGTGCCGGTGTGGCCCGGCATTACCTCAATCGCGACGTGCTGAATGCCGAGCGGTTCATCGGCGATCCGTTCGCCGTGGAGCCTGGCGCAAGGTTGTATCGCACCGGCGACATCGCCCGCTACCGCGCCGATGGCGGCGTGGTCTACGTGGGCCGCAACGACTCGCAGATCAAGATCCGCGGCTTCCGTATCGAGCTGGGGGAAATCGAAGCGCAACTGCTCGATTGCGCCGATGTCCGCGAGGCGCTGGTGATCGTGCGTGAAGACCGTCCCGGCGACAAACGCCTGGTGGCCTACCTGATCGCCCATGAAGGGACCGCCCCGGACTCCTCGGCCTTGCGCAGCCAGCTGGCCAGCGTACTGGCCGAACATATGGTGCCCAGTGCTTTCGTGACCCTGGAGGCCTGGCCGCTGACCACCAACGGTAAGCTCGACCGCGCAGCCCTGCCGACACCGGACTTGTCTGCCACCGCGAACCAGCACTACGAAGCACCGCTGGGGGAGATCGAAGTGACGCTGGCCAGCGCCTGGCAGACGTTGCTCGGGGTTGAACGAGTGGGCCGCCAGGATCACTTTTTCGAACTCGGCGGCCACTCGTTCCTGGTCATCAGCCTGATCGAGCACCTGCGTCAGGCGGGTCTGCAACTGGATGTGCGCACGGTCTTCTCTGCGCCGACACTCAAAGCCATGGCGGCCGTCCTCGCCGGTGGCGGCACCACCCAACAGGAGGTCCCCGCGAACCTGATCCCCGCCGATTGCACGGCGATCGTCCCACAGATGTTGCCGCTGGTGACCCTGAGCCAACAGGAAATCGAGCAAATCGTCGCCGACGTCCCCGGTGGCGCCGGCAATGTGCAAGACATCTACCCCCTGTCATCGTTGCAGGAAGGCATTCTGTTCCACCACTTGTTGCAGGCCGAAGGCGACGCCTACCTGATGCGTACCGTGGTGACGTTCGAT
This sequence comes from Pseudomonas sp. FW305-28, assembly GCF_017351395.1. Classification (NCBI taxonomy): domain Bacteria; kingdom Pseudomonadati; phylum Pseudomonadota; class Gammaproteobacteria; order Pseudomonadales; family Pseudomonadaceae; genus Pseudomonas; species Pseudomonas sp. FW305-28. The sequence continues at coordinate 52,755 of NZ_JACNDD010000016.1, read as the reverse complement.
CGCCGCCAGGTGCTCGACGACTTCCTGGCCGCCGTACAGGTGGTGATCGACCGCCACGACATCCTGCGTACCGCGTTGCGCTGGCACGGCTTGTCGCAGCCGGTGCAGGTCGTTCATCGCCAGGCGCAACTGCCCGTCATGACCTTGGACTGCTTGCCCGGCGAAGACGCCTTGCAGATGCTCCGGGACCATACGGACACGCATCATCTGCGACTGGACCTGCAACGGGCCCCGTTGATCGCAGCGTACGTCATCTACGACGAACCCCGGGCACAATGGCTGCTGGCATTGCTCGACCATCACCTGATCAGCGATAACGTGACCTTGCGCCTGATCATGCTGGAGATCCAGGCCGTCATGGCCGGCCAGGCCGACAGCCTGCCGCCGTCCCAGCCGTACCGTAACTTCATCGCCCGGGCCGCCAGCGTGCCCCAGGCCGACCACGAAGCCTACTTCCGTCACTTGCTGGCCGATGTGGATGCCACCACCGCGCCTTATGGTGTGCTCGATGTACGAGGCAACGGTGCGGGGATCAAGCGTGCGGTGAAACACTTGAGCGACGATCTCAGTGCCCAGGTGTATCGAACCGCACGCACTCAAGGGGTCCCGACCTCGGTGCTGTTCCATGCGGCCTGGGGCCTGGTCGTCGCGGGCACCAGCGGGCGCGACGACGGGATTTTCGGCACGGTGTTGTCGGGGCGTTCCCAAGGTACCGCCGGGGCCGACCATGCACTGGGGATGTTCATCAACACCTTGCCGATGCGCATTCGCTTGCAGCAGAACACCGTCAGCGACATTGTCCGCGACGCCTACCAGCAGCTCAGTGAGCTACTGACCCACGAACAGGCGTCCCTGGCCCTGGCCCAGCGTTGCAGTGCCGTGGATACGTCGCTGCCACTGTTCACCGTGATCCTCAACTGCCGCCATGGCGACCTGGTGAACGCGTCCGGGGAAAACGTCGCAGACATGGGCAGCCACGAAGGCATGCATTTCATCGCCTCCGAAACCCGTACCAACTACCCCATTGAAATTGCCGTGGCGAATGTGGGCAGCGGCTTCTCCCTGACCGCCCAATCCATCACCGGCATCGACCCGCAACGCATCGCCGCCTACCTCGCCCAGGCCGTGGCCGCGCTGGTCGAAGCCCTTGAACAATCCCCCGAACGCCTCGCCAGCGATCTGGACGTGCTCCCCGACACCGAGCGGCAATTGCTGCTGGCGGACTTCAACCACACCGCCACGGATTTCGGCACGGCGCAACCGATCCAGTACCTGTTCGAAGCCCAGGTCCAGGCCAACCCCGACGCCGTGGCCCTGGTCTGCGAAAACCAACAACTGACCTACCGCCAGCTCAACCGTCGCGCCAACCACCTGGCTCGGCAGTTGCTCGAACTGGGCGTCGAACCCGATCAGCGCGTAGCAATCTGTGCCGAACGCAGCCTGGACATGATCGTCGGCCTGTTGGGCGTGCTCAAAGCTGGCGCGGCCTACGTGCCCATCGATCCGGCCCATCCGGCCGAGCGCATGGCGTTCATGCTGCAGGACAGTCAGCCTCGGGCACTGTTGACCCAAGCGGCGCTCACCTTGCCATCCGGGGATCTACCGGTGTTCTTGCTCGATACCAGCGAATCGCTGCGAGCGGCGGACGATGCGACGCTCGATATGAACCCGCAGGTATCGGGCCTTACGGCCGAACATCTGGCCTATGTGATCTACACCTCCGGCTCCACCGGCCAGTCCAAGGGCGTGATGGTCGAGCACCGCTCGGTGTTCAACTTCTGGCAAGTGCTCACCCGCACCACCCACCAGCATTGCCCAAGCCCAGCCACCGTGGCCCTGAATGCCGGGTTCTTCTTCGACATGTCGATCAAGGGCATCTCCCAGCTGTTCTCCGGCCATCGGCTGGTGATCATCCCGCAACTGATCCGCGCCAGCGGCCATGAACTGCTGGACTTCCTCGAACAGCACCAGGTGCACGCCTTCGATTCCACGCCGTCGCAACTCGACACCCTGCTCGCCGCCGGCCTGCTGGAACGCAGCAGCTACCAGCCGGTGAGCGTGCTGCTCGGTGGCGAGGCCATCAACGCCGCGACCTGGGAGAAACTGCGCAACTGCCCGAGCATCCGCTTCTACAACATGTACGGCCCGACCGAATGCACGGTGGACGCCACCATCGACCTGATCCGTGACCTGGGCGAGCGTCCGAGCATTGGTCGGCCGATTGCCAACGTCCAGGTGCACGTGCTTGACACCCACGGCCAACCGACGCCGTTGGGCGTTGCCGGTGAGCTGCACATCGGCGGCGCCGGCGTGGCCCGGGGTTACCTGAACCGGGCGGAACTGAGTGCCGAGCGTTTTATCACCGATCCGTTCAGCAGCGAACCGAACGCGCGCCTGTACAAGACCGGCGACCTCGGTCGCTGGCTGGCCGACGGCACGCTGGAATACCTGGGGCGCAATGACTTCCAGGTGAAGATCCGTGGATTCCGTATCGAGTTGGGCGAGATTGAGAATGCTCTAGTGGCCTATCCAGGTATCCGCGAGGCCGTGGTCATTGCGCGGGAAGACAGCCCGGGCGACTCGGACAGCAAGCGCCTGGTCGCCTATGTCTGCGGCGACCCGGTCCCGGCCGAGCAACTGCGCAGCGCGTTGTTGAGCGGCCTGCCCGAATACATGGTGCCCAGCGCGTTCGTACACCTCGATGCCCTGCCCCTGACCGCCAACGGCAAGCTCGACCGTCGCGCCCTGCCGGCGCCCGGCCAGGAATCCCTGGCGAGCAAAACCTATGAGGCGCCCGAGGGCGACACTGAAATCGCCATTGCCGAGATCTGGAAAGGATTGCTGCACCTGGATCAGGTTGGCCGTCACGACGGCTTCCTCGAGCTGGGCGGCCATTCGCTGCTCGCCGTACAGTTGCTCTCGCGGCTGCGACGCAAGCTGGGTGCACGGGTGACCTTGCGCGAACTGTTCGACGCGCCGACCGTGCGCGGCCTCGCCGCCCTGGTGCACGGGGCGTCGCCCACCGAGGCCGTGTCGATTCCCTTGGCCAATCGCGCGGGACGACTGCCGTTGTCCTTTTCGCAACAGCGGTTGTGGTTCCTCGATCATCTGGACCACGCGGCCGGTGCAGCCTATCACCTGCCCCTGGCCCTGAGCCTGAAGGGGGTGTTGGACAAGGCTGCGCTGCAAGCGACCCTCGACCGCCTGGTGGCGCGCCACGAAACCTTGCGCACGCGATTCGAATTGGTGGACGACGAGCCACTGCAAAAAATCGCCCCGGCCGACTACGGCTTCCGCCTGGAGCAGCAGGACCTGCGTGCAATGGCCCCCGCTGAACGCCAGGCCACGCTCGAGCATCTCGGCCAGATCAACGCCACGCAGTTGTTCGACTTGCACAGCGGGCCACTGATGCGCGGCCACCTGGTGCAAGTGGCCGATGACGAACATGTGCTGTTCATCACCTTGCATCACATCGTTTCCGATGGCTGGTCCAACAGCGTCCTGGCTCGCGAGGTCAGCGTGCTCTACAACGCCTTCACTCAAGGCCAGAAAGACCCGTTGCCGCCCCTGGCGCTGCAATACGTGGACTACGCCGCCTGGCAACGACAATCCCTTGAAGGCCCGGCGCTGCAAACCCAGATCGACTTCTGGCGGCAACACCTGGAAGGTGCGCCCGTGCTGCTGAACCTGCCGCTGGATCGTCCGCGCCCGGCGATACAGCGGTATACCGGTGGCATCATCGAGTGCAGCTTTTCGCCCACCCTCAGCGCCGATCTGCGTACATTCAGCCAGGCCCGGGGCACCACGTTGTTCATGGTGCTGCTGGCGGGCTGGTCAGTGTTGATGAGCCATCTGAGCGGCCAGGCAGATGTAGTGGTCGGCACGCCGGTGGCCAACCGTCAGCGTCCGGAGCTGGAAGCGTTGATCGGTTTCTTCGCCAACACCCTGGCATTGAGAGTCGCCACCGAGCGTGATACCCGCATCGACGAGCTGCTGGGGAAAATCAAGGACCTGACCCTGGCCGCCTACAATCACCAGGACCTGCCCTTCGAACAGGTGGTGAGCGCCCTGCAACCGACTCGCAGCATGAGTCACAGCCCGTTGTTCCAGGTGATGCTGAGCCTGGACAACACGCCACCGGCACCGTTGCAGTTGCCCGGGCTTGAGGTGCAAACCCTGGCAAGCCCCCACAACACCACACAGTTCGACCTGTCGCTGTCCCTGATCGACAATGGCGAACGCATCGCTGGCAGCCTGCAATACGCCAACGACCTGTTCGACCTGCACACCGTGCAGAACATCGCCGGATTGTTTGCCAAGGTCCTGGAAAACCTGGTGACCGACGCACAGCAATCCATCGGCCAGTTGTTGCAGGACACGCCGCCGCTGGAGCGCTCGGCCACTGCCGTCGTCCAGCCCGTCATCGCTGAAGACGGTCCCGTGCCGTTGCCTTATGAAGCGCCTCAAGGGGATACCGAGATCGCCATCGCGGCTCTCTGGCAGGACCTGTTCAAACAGGAACGGATCAGCCGCCACGACGACTTCTTCAGCCTCGGTGGTATTTCGCTGATGGCGGTGCAAATGGCCTCTCGCCTGCGCAAAGTCCTCGGGAAACCGATCGCCGTGCGGGACCTGTTCGTCGAGCCGACCATTGCCGGTTTCGCCAGGACCCTGGATGGCCAGTCCCGGCCCGGCGTCCAGCGCAATCTGGTGCCGATCCGCCGCACCGGCGCCCAGCGACCGCTGTATCTGGTCCATCCCCTGGGCGGTGAAGTGCAATATGCGCGGGACCTGGCGCCAACGCTCGATCCCCAGATACCGGTCTATGGCTTGGCCGCCAGTGGCTTGGTGGCGGGCGAGGCCCCGCTGTCCGATGTGCCGGCCATTGCAACGCGTTACCTGACGGCCATCCGCCAGGTCCAGCCGCAAGGTCCGTACCGGATCGCCGGTTGGTCGGCCGGTGGCCTGATCGCCTATGAAATGGCCCGTCAACTGCAGGCCGGCGGTGAGGCCATAGAGTTCCTCGGCATCATCGATACGTCGACCCGTCCAGACCCGGTGCCCGAGCCATCGATCAGTGAAGCGCAGTTCCTGATGGCCTGGCTGCCCGAGGGGATCGACCCTGATCTGCTCCGGCAACTGACGGCGCTGGCGGAAGACTCTGCCATCGAGGCGATGCTGACACTGTGCATGACCCATCGCCTGCTACCGGAGGAGTTGCCCGATGACATCGACGCTGCCCTGCTGCGCACGCACTTGGGCGTTGCCTATGCCACGCGGCTGGCTATCGGCAGCTACGTCAGCCCGCCCAGCCCGCTCACGGTGTCGTTGTTCACTGCAAAAGATCAGCAACGCAGCGACCCGACCCTGGGCTGGCGTGCGTTGCTGCAGGATCAGGTGAACGTGACGGCCCTGCCCGGCACCCACAACACACTGGTCAAGGCGCCCCACGTGGCCCGGCTGGGCGAGGCGATTTCCCAGGCCTTGAAAACCGCCACGGTGTCATGACAGCCCCGGGCTGTCCTGCGAGCAATTCGCTGGGCAGCCCGAGGTGTGGAGGCTGATCCATCGTCATCGCGAGCAAGCTCGCTCCCACAGGGGATCCGAGGTGTTCATGAAGCTTGCATTCACCACAGGCCCCCTTGTGGGAGCGAGCTTGCTCGCGATGGCGGCGGCACAGCCGACATCGGCACACGCTGACCCCGCTTCGCGAGCAAGCCCCACAGGTTTCATCCCTGATCCGCGGGCCGGAATGTCCCCGTTTTCCGCTACAGACGTTTCCTACCTGCAACCGCTTAAATACCCCCTCAAGCTGAATCGTTTTTTGTGGATGGAGTCCACAGGCGATGTCCGGTCGCCCGCCGATCAGGACTGTTACCCACCGCACGATCACTCTAAAAGGGAGCCTTATGCATGTGATCATTACGGCCATCGGCTCAGCCGGTGACGTTCACCCATTTATCGGGATCGGCCGCACCCTCGCCGCACGCGGGCATCGGATAACCTTTTGCGCCAGCGCGGCATTCGCTCCGGTGATCGAGCGCTGTGGCTTCAAGTTCCTGCCCTTGGGTACCCGCGAGGAATATCAAGCGGTCATGGCTGACCCGGCGTTGTGGCATCCGCGCACGTCACTGCCCACCCTATGGAAAACCGTCGGTGGCACGTTGCGTGAACAGTATCGGCTACTGGAACAAGCGTGTGACGACGACACCGTCCTGCTGGGCTCGTTGTGGGCATTTTCCGCGCGGCTGCTACAGGAAAGACACGGCATTCCACTGGTCACTGGCCAGGTCACCCCCTTCGCCATCTGGTCGCCCCTCGCGCGCCCCGTCCATCCACCTGGAACGAACCTGCCGGCCTTCGTACCGTATCCCTTGCGACGCCTGCTGCTGGGGGTCATCGAGCACACCTTCCTCGATCGGCTCATGAAGCCTGAGCTCAACGGTTTTCGCCGTGAATTGGGCTTGCCTGCGGTCAAACGCATCATCAGTCAGTGGATCTCCTCGCCCGACCGGGTATTGGGGTTGTTTCCGGACTGGTTCGCCCCGATCCAACAGGACTGGCCTGCCCAAACGGTACTGACCGGGTTCCCGTTATTCGATGAATCCGGCTTCGAGGCGCCAGACGCCGAGCTGGAGGACTTTTTGAATGCAGCCCCACCGGTGGTGTTCACCCCGGGTTCGACGACGGTCAATGCCGAACAGTATTTCGCCGCTGCGGCGAAAGCACTGAAGTTGATCGACCGCCGCGGCGTGTTCCTGACCAGCCAGCCGGTCGACCCGTCGTTGTCCAGCGACGGCAGGATCCTGGTCAGGCCTTACGTTCCCATGAGCCGCATCCTGCCCCATACCTCGGCCCTGGTGCATCACGGAGGCGTCGGGACCACGGCCCTGGCAATCGCCGCCGGGGTGCCACAGATCGTCACCCCATTTGCCCACGACCATTTCGACAACGCCGCGCGAATGCAACGCCTGGGCTGCGGCTTGCAGGTATTCACGCCAGCCTCCGCCGAGTCGCTGGCCTCGGCCCTGGACACGGTGCTGAACAGCGCTGACGTGCGCGCCAGTTGTGACCACTACAGCAAGGCGATGGCCAGTGGTGACAGCGCCCGCGAAGCGGCAGCGCTGCAAATCGAGGCCATCGCCCACAGAGCCGCGACGTATCGCGTTGCGTAATCACGGATTGATTGGCGACTGACACAGCGCTGCCATTGGCCCGGCCAGAAGGCATCACTCTTTTCATTCGTTTCATCGGGCCAGCGGATCGGCCCACGGAGAACACCATGACCCAGACCCTGCCCGCATCGAGCGCAGAGTGCGTGCTTTATCCCCTCACCACCCCGCAACTGGACATCTGGCTGGACCAGGTGCTGCACGCTGACAGTCCGTTGTACAACATCGGCGGCTATGCCCGCATCAACGGCACGGTCGACGCCACGCTGTTGCAGGCGGCCTTCAACCAGATCGTCAACGGCCACGATGCCCTGCGGATCCAGCTGGTGCCCGGCTCCAGCGAGCACCCGCTGCCGCGCCAACGCTTCCTGGGGCCGGTCGACGCCCCGCTGGCGGTGCACGACGTGTCGGGCCATGCCGATCCGGAAGCCAGCGCATTGGCCTTGCTGCAGGCCAAGCTGCAAACCCCGTTTTCCTTTGACGATGGGCTGCTGGTGCGCGCGGACCTGGTCAAGGTCCGGGAAGACCTCCACTACTGCTTCGTCAATTGCCATCACCTGATCATCGATGGCTGGTCCTTCGCCATGATTGGCCGAACACTCAGCCAGGCCTATACCGCCCTGCATGACCAGGCGCAAAACGCGGCGACAGCACCGACCTATCAAGCGTATGTCGAGCAGCAAGTCGCCAGCAAAGACTCGGCTTCGTTCCAGCGCCAACGCCAGTACTGGCTGGAGAAGTACCGCACACTGCCCGAGCCCCTGCTCGCGCCCCGTCACCTGGGTCGACTCGACCAACGCCTGGCGCCCAGCCAGAACCATGCCTGGCGCTTGCCCCGGGCGCTTTACAACCGTCTTGGCGAAAACGCGAAGGCCGCGGGCCAGGCGACGGTCTTCCACGTCATGCTCGGGGTGCTGTACAGCTACTTTGCGCGCACCGAGCAACGGGATGAAATCGTCATCGGACTGCCCATCCTCAACCGCGCCAATGCCGCACACAAGGCCACGATGGGCTTGTTCGTCGGCATGAGCCCGGTACGCCTGAGCCTGGGCACCGACCTGAGTTTCAGCGACCTGGTCGGCAAGATTGCCCTGACGCTCAAGCAGGATTATCGCTACCAGCGCTTCCCGCTGAGCGAATTGAACCGCGAACTCGGCTTGCAGAACCTGGGCCGGCGGCAGTTGTTCGACGTGGTGGTGTCCTACGAACAGGACCAGGACACCTGGTACGGGCCTGCGCCGGCACAGCCGGTCAAGCTCAGCAATGGCTACGAACAAATGCCACTGGCGATGCACGTTCGTGAGTCCGCGCCGCAAGACGATGTGTGGATGCATTTCATCTACAACGAGGCCTATTTCGACGCGTCGCAGATCGAGGCCTTGCAACAGCGCTTCATGAACATCCTCGCGTGCGTGGCCAGTGATTTCGACGTGTCGGTCGCGGCCCTCGACCCGCTGGCGCCCAATGAGCGCCAATGGCTGCAGGACTGGAATCGCACCGACGTCGACTACCCCAGGGATGTGCTGCTCCATCAATTGATCGAAGCCCAGGTCGCCGCTCGCCCCGACGCCATCGCGGTGCGCTTCGCAGACCAGGCGCTGACTTACGACGCGCTGAACCGTCAGGCCAACCGCCTGGCCCATGCCCTGCTGGAAACCGGGCTTGGCCGCGACGATCGCGTTGCCATCTGCCTGGACCGCAGCCTGGAGATGGTGGTCGGCCTGTTGGGCATTCTCAAAGCGGGTGCCGCCTATGTGCCGCTGGACCCGGGTTATCCGGCCGACCGCTTGAGCCATATGCTCAGCGACAGCGCCCCCAGTGCCCTGATCACCACCCAGGGGTTATTGGCGAACCTGCCCGCCGTGACGATGCCCGTGCTGTGCCTGGATGCCGGCTCTGAAGCGCTGTCTCGACAACCGACGCACAACCCGGACCCCGCCGCGCTCGGGCTGACGCCGCGAGACCTGGCCTACGTGATCTACACCTCCGGTTCCACCGGCTTGCCCAAGGGCGTGATGAACCAGCATGACGGGGTCGTCAATCGCTTGCTCTGGGCGCGCGATGCCTATGGGGTCGATGAACACAGCCGGATCCTGCAAAAGACGCCGTTCAGTTTTGATGTGTCGGTCTGGGAATTTTTCCTGCCGTTGCTCAGTGGCGCGCAACTGATCGTCGCCGCCCCCGACGGGCACAAGGACCCGCGCTACCTGATGGACATCATGGCGAGCGCCGGCATCACGCTGCTGCATTTCGTCCCATCGATGTTGCAGGTCTTTCTCGACCAGGTGGAGCCACAGCGCCTGCCCGCGCTCCAGCAGGTCTTGTGCAGCGGCGAAGCCTTGCCCCATGCCTTGCAGAAGCGTTTTTTCGAATGCTTGCCAACGGTGCAGTTGCACAACCTTTACGGCCCCACCGAAGCGGCCGTCGACGTGACGGCTTGGCATTGCCGGCCCGATGCGCACGACGGCATCGTACCGATCGGCCGACCGATCGCGAATATTCAAATGCATGTCCTCGACGCGAACCTGCAACTGCTGCCACCGGGGGTGGCCGGCGAGCTGCACATCGGTGGCATCGGGGTCGCGCGGGGTTACCTGAACCGTCCAGAACTGACGGCCGAACGGTTTATCCACGCCCCCTTGGGCAGCGAGCCCCAGGCGCGGCTGTACAAGACCGGCGACCTCGGGCGTTGGCTGCCCGATGGCAGCCTCGAATACCTGGGACGCAACGATTTCCAGGTGAAAATCCGCGGCCTGCGCATCGAACTGGGCGAGATCGAAGCCCACCTGCTCGCCTGTGAAGGTGTCAAGGACGTGGTCGTGATCGCCCGCCAGGAAGCCGGTGATGCGTACCTCAACGCCTATTGGGTGAGCGAGCCCGGCTGCTCGCCATCCCCGCAAGCGCTGCAGGAAACCTTGCGCCAGCAGGTGCCTGACTACATGGTGCCCAGGCACCTGGTCGAGCTCGATCAGTTCCCGTTGAATGTCAACGGCAAGCTGGATCGCAAGGCCCTGCCCGAGCCGACAGCCAACCTGGGTAACGATACGACAGCCCCACGCACGGCGCTGGAACAGGCCCTCGCCGAGCTGTGGCAGGACAACCTCAAGCGCTCGACGCCGGGCATCCATGACAACTACTTCATGCTCGGTGGCGACTCTCTGAAAGTCATCCACTTGCAGATCCATGCCCGTGAACAGGGGATTGCACTGACCCTGGCGCAGGTCTACCAGTACCCCACCATCGCCCAGTTGGCCGAGGCCCTGGAGTCCGGGCAAACCCCGGCCACCGAGTTCGAACCCTTGGCCCACGTAGAGCCTTTCGCCCAGGTTCCGGCGGCGATCCGCCTGGCCAGCGAAGGTGTGTTCGATGACGTGTTTGCCGCTTCGCAACTGCAAGTCGGGATGATTTATCACTCGATGATGCACCCGGACTCGGCGATCTATCACGACATCTTCCGCTACCGCTTGCGCCTGCAGTGGGATGCGCCGGCATGGGAGCGGGCCTGTGCCGCATTGATCCGGCGTCATCCGGCCTTGCGCATGTCGTTCGATATCGGGCACGCCGAGGTGCCCATGGCCCGGGTGCACTCGAGCGTCGAGCCCCCCGTACAAATCATCGATGTCTGCTCAACGGGCCCCGACACCCGGGCCCAGGCCATTGCCGCCTACGTGGAGGAACGCAAGCGTTACCGCGAAGACTGGCATCGGGCGCCGTTGTATCAGTTCTGCGTGTTCGTCGCGGAGACTGAAATCGACCTGGTCTTCAGCTTCCACCATGCGATCCTCGACGGCTGGAGCGTCGCCACCTTGATGCGCGACCTGATCACGCTCTACACCTCGGCACCTGGCACCGACGCCCTGCCGGCCCTGACCACCACGCCAGCCGACTTCGTGGCCCTGGAGCAACAAGCCATGGCGACAGAGACCCACCGCCGTTTCTGGCGCGAATACCTGCACGAGGCGCCCGCCGCGGCCATGACCAGCTGGATCCATGGAGTGGCACCGGACCCGACGCCGCACCGCTCGGCCTACCGTGAACTGCCCGCCGCGGACCTGGCCCGGCTCGAAGCCTTCTGCCAGGCCCATGACCTGCCCCTGCGCGCGGTCCTGCTGACGGCCCACGGTTTCGCCCAGGCGATCATGTCCAATCAAAAGGACGTGCTGTGCGGCGTGATCAGCCATGGCCGACCGGCGTTCGAAGATGCCGCCTCGGTCCTGGGTCTGTTCCTCAATACCCTGCCGGTACGCTTCAGCAGCCAGGACCAGAGCTGGTTGGAGCTGATCCGGGCAACAATTGCCCAGGAACAACAGGTATTCGCCCATCGGCGCTATCCGTTCGCATTGATTCATCGCGAGACCGATGTCGCCTTGAACGTGGTGTTCAATTACGTCGATTTCTACGTGCTCAAGGACCTGCTGGCCCAAGGCGAAGAGATCCTCACCGACTGGGAAACCACGGAAGCGAGCAACTACGACTTGCTGACCACCCTCGGCCGTCACCCCGCCAACGGTTCGCTGATGTTGAAGATGGACTACCGCACCGCGCGTGTCGCCACGAGCCAGGCCGAAGCCTATGCCGATTACCTGCTGCGCACGCTGGAACTGATGATCGCCGCGCCTGAGGCCACGCCGGCCATTCCGGCCTGGCTGCCGCCCGTCGCCCGAACCACACCGCAGGCCGCCAGGGCCTTGCCCCACGACAACCTGTCGAGCGTGTTACTGGACAGTTTCGCGCGCCATGGCGAGCAGACCGCCGTGAGCTTTGGCCAGGCCCGTCTTTCCTACCGCCAACTGCACGATACTTGCGCCCAACTGGTGAGCTGGCTGCACCGCCACGGTATCGGCCAGGGGGATCGGGTCGCGATCATGATGCCCCGCTCGCCCGACCTGATCGTCGCCTTGCTCGGTGTCGTACAGGCCGGCGCCGCCTACGTTCCGATCGACCTGAGCTATCCGCAGGAGCGTATCCAGCTGATTCTCGAAGACTCGCAGCCACGCCTGGTGCTGTTCGCCGATGCCTCTGCGAACCTGGCGATGGCCCTGGCAGGCCAGGCCGATACGCGCCACTGGGACAGCGTGGTCGCTGGCTTCGACGACGATCTGGCCGGCAGTCACCAACGGGTGGCCGCCATTGCCGCTGGCATCATGACTGAAGACAACGCCTACTTGCTCTACACCTCGGGCTCGACCGGCCGCCCCAAGGGCGTGGCCATGCCGCACCAGGCGTTGACCAATATGATCCTCTGGCAGAACCGCCAGCAGGCGCAGGACGGCCATGGGACACAAGCGCTGAAGACGCTGCAATACGCGCCCATTTCGTTCGACGTTTCGTTCCAGGAAATTTTCTCGACCCTGTCCAGCGGTCATGAACTGGTGATGATTGACGAAGGGTTGCGCTATGACTTCATCCGCTTGCTGAAGTTTATTGGCACGCAAGCGGTGAATCGCCTGTTCCTGCCCTACGTCGCGTTCCAGGGCTTGGCCGAAGTCGCCACACAACTGGGTATTTACCCCTCCTCGCTGCGTCAGATCAACGTCGCCGGCGAGCAGTTGAAAATCACTGCCGAAATCCGCGACCTGATCGATCACCTCGGCGACTGCCGGGTGGAGAACCACTATGGCCCGACCGAGGCTCATGTGGTCACGAGCCTGCGACTTGAAGGCGCGACGGCGACCTGGCCGAGCATGCCGCCCATCGGCAGGCCCATCGACGGGGTACGCCTGCATGTCCTGGACGCGGCCGGCAACCCCTGCCCGGTCGGCGTGACGGGCGACCTGTTCATCGAAGGGGCCTGTCTCGCCAATGGCTACTGGAATCGCCCCGACCTGACCGACGAGCGCTTCATCTATCGCCAGCTCGAGGGCCAGACACGACGCCTGTATGAAACCGGCGACATTGGCTTCTACTTGCCTGGCGGCGATCTCGTGTACCAGGGCCGTAGCGACGCTCAAGTCAAGATTCGCGGTTACCGCGTCGAGCTCGGCGAGATCGAAGTGGCCATGCTCGGCTCCGCCCGGTTCAGGGCCGACATCGAGCAGGTGGCGGTCATCGACAAGACGGCAACCGATGGCAGCCGTTATCTGGTGGGCTTCGTCCAGGCACTGCCGGGGCGCGAGCCGGACCTGGACCAGTTCAAGGCGGAAATGCGCCTGGCGCTGCCCGACTACATGGTGCCGAACACGCTGGTCAGGATCGCGCAGCTACCGCTCGGGCCCACGGGCAAGATCGACCGGCAGCGCTTGCAAAAGATAGAAGTCCAGACCACCTTGCAGCGGTCCTTCATTGGCCCGCGCAATGCCATGGAGGATCTGCTGCAAGCCTACTGGCAGGAAACCTTGGACCTGGACAACATCAGCGTCCACGACAACTTCTTCGAGCTGGGGGGCAATTCGCTCAAGGCGGTGCGACTGGTGGCCATGCTCGCCAGACATCAAGGCCTGGAACCTTCGCTGTCCGACTTTATCCAGGCGCCGACCATCGCCGAATTCGCCCAGGTGCTGCAACAGACCGAAACCGGACACCCCGGCGCCGGCGCGCTGGTGGACTTCAAGAATGCCACGCGCAAGCCGACGTTGTTCCTGGTCCACCCCATCGGCGGACACGTGCTGTGCTATGCGGCACTGGCGCGGGTGCTCAAGGACCAGGTCCACCTGTATGCCCTGCAAGCGCCAGGCACATGGGATGGCCGTGAACCGCTGCAATCGGTGCAGGCCCAGGCGGTGAACTACGCGGACGCCATCGAGCAGGTCGCCCCTGAAGGCCCCCTGAATATAGGCGGCTGGTCCTATGGCGGCGTCGTGGCGTATGAACTGGCCAGCGAGTTGCAGCGGCGCGGACGGCGCCTGCACAACGTGTTCCTGCTGGACACCATCGTGCGTGTCAGGCAGGGCGAGGTGCGGATAGAACGCAGCGAGTTCATGAACTGGTTCATGTGGGAACTGCTCAGCGGCGACGGCCAGAAGGAGTACGCCTACCACGCCCTGGACTTCTCCTCCCAGGACGACCCGCAGGCCTTCGCGGCGATCCGGCAGCACGGCATCGACCAGGGTATTTTCGACGAGACCATCACCCTGGCGACACTCGATCAGTTGTTCCGGGTGTTCCATGCCAACTGGCAAGGGCTGCTGGACTATCGCTTCCCGCCACTGGACCTGCCCATCACGCTGTTCGCCGCGGACGTCGAGCTGCCCGATGTACTGCAAGCTCCCCATGAACTGGTGGGTACCGCCTTCCGCGACCCGTACCGCGGCTGGCGCTCGATTGCGCCCCACGTGCAGCGAGTCGCCGTGGAGGGTGACCATCTGACCATGATGCGCGAGCCGCACATCGAGCGAGTGGGCCAATGCATCCGATCGCGGATGGACCTGGCCCGGGCCAGGAACGCCGAATCCATGAACGCACTGGCTTGACCATGATCGCCGATCACGGGGCCGGATTGACGGCCCCGCTTGACTCCATCGCCCGGTCGTTCCGGGCCCGATACAGGTGAAACAGCATGACAGCACCCAAAAAAGCCATTGTCGCCGGCGCCGGGATCGGCGGGCTGACCGCCGCCATCGCGCTGCAGCGCGCGGGCTGGCAGGTCAAGGTCTTCGAAGCGGCCCAGACACTGCGCACCGGTGGCACCGGCTTGTCCGTCATGGCCAATGCCATGGCGGCGTTGCACTCGATTGACGCCCATGTTCCGGTGGAACAGGCCGGCCAGGTGATCCGCGACTTCTTCTTCAAGAAACACCAGGGCGATGCCATCACCCGCATGCCGATCCACGAGATCGGCGAACAGTTGGGTCATCCCAGTGTGAATATCCAGCGCCCGCTGTTGCTACGCGCGTTGGCGCAGCAGCTCGCCCCCGACACCTTGACGACCGGGTTGCGCTGCACGGGGTATGACCCTCGCCCCGATGGTGTGGTGGTGCGGTTCGAAGACGGCAGCCTGCAGGAAGCGGATCTGTTGATTGGCGCCGATGGACTGAACTCGGTGATTCGCCAGCAGATGCTCGGCGAAACCCCAACCCGCCCATCGGGTTATGTCGCCTGGCTGGCGGTGGTGCCCTTCAGCCATCCGGTCATGACCGAAGGCTACGTGGCGCATTACTGGGGACGCGGCAAGCGCTTCGGGCTCTGCGATGTCGGGGACGGCCAGGCGTATTGGTGGGGCACCTGCAATCACGAAAACGCGGCGGATGCCGCCTTGAACATCAGCAAGCAGGAAGTGCTCGCAGCCTACGCCGACTGGGCGCCGGAAGTCGTGGCCGCCATCGAGGCCACCCCTGAGAGCGTCATACTGAAAATGCATGCCCGGGACCGCCATCCCGTCGAGCAATTCTGCGATGGACACGTGGTGCTCTTGGGCGATGCGGCTCATCCCATGCTGCCCAGCCTGGGCCAAGGTGCCGCACAGGCGATCGAGGATGCCGTGGTACTGGCCGATCGACTGACGCAAACGCCGGACCTGCGCACCGCGCTACTGCACTACCAGGCCCATCGTCACCCGCGGGCCAACGGGATCGTCAATGCCGCGCGCTTCATGAGCGGTATCGAGCAAAGCGAATCGAGCCTCGCCTGCTGGCTGCGAGAATGGTACATGCGCCTGACGCCACAGAGCAGCTTGCGGAAAAAGAACATCGACCTCCTCTCGTTCAAGCCCTGCGCATGACTTGGCGAAACGGTCACTGAGCGAACTGGACGGGACGGCGTGAAACCCGACCGGCTACCGATGACACTAAAGCGTCAATGACAAAAAGCGACTCCCATATAGACAAAAAACGACATGCACCGGGAGGAAAATCGATAAACGAGAATTCTTCACCATACTGGGATTCCGGAATTGGGACACTACTGCAAGACAATTCCCGCGTTGACAATCATGAAAAAAGCAACCTCTCGAGAATCGAACCTAGAATACAACCACTTGATTTAGCTGAATATTTTCATTAAACCGCGCTGAAATCCGTCCCCCGCGGCGATCATCGTAAAGGAAAAAAACTGTGACCCAACGTGTTTTTTGCCCGGAGGTATCCAAGAACCCACACCCCACTGACTGACCCGGAATGTCCCTGTTTTCCCTTACAGACTTTTCCCACATGGAAACGCCTAATAGCCCTACCGGCTAAACCGTTTAAGTCAATAGGTCCACAAGACGTTATTGACTCCAAGTATCAACTCCAGAAGAGGCTCAAGCATTTTGGAAGCGGTCGGATTTTCTTCCGTCAACATCACGGATGCGGAGTTTTTTCGAGTAAGCAGGAATAAGGACTATGAATCGACATGCGTGTATTGAGGGTGCAGAAAAATCGCACCTCTACGTAGAGCTAGGAAAGCTGATTTCAAGTGTCGGACACGAGAGTTTCTTGACCAACGTGCACCAGATGATCGAAACAACGGTGCCTGTCAGTCGACTCGAATTGAGTGAATGGACAGCCGACGACACCCAGTCGAACGTCCTCGATGTACAGCTGTTGGGGTATGCGGGTGCGGAAAAAAACGTGCACATGCAGTCCCCCTGCCCCACCACGGCGATACAGCGCAACGATCACCCCTTGGTGAAAAGAGTGCTGGAAGTGGATGACGCCCTGCTGATCCATCTGAACGCACGAATGAAAGATGAAAGAGGCAATGACTGCCTCGGCACTTCCCACCAGTGCATTCTGATTTCACGCAAGGCCAACCGCCGCTGTGTGATCTCATTGCAACGCCCTCAGGTACAGCGCGACTTTTCCCTTCAGGAACTGTCCTTTCTGAAATACCTTTCCGAAACGCTGTTGCCCCTGGCCGAGCGTCATGCGCACCTCAATCGCCAATCTTTCAAAGCCTCTGGCAGCGCTACGGGCCATCCACTCGATGCCGCCGAACAGACCCAGTTGCAACGGGATTTCAATGATCGATTGAGCCCCTGCGACGTCACCCTTTCCGTGCGGGAAAAAGAAGTCTGCCTGGGCCTGCTGGCCGGGGGTACCGTGCCGGAGATTGCGGAAAAGCTACAGGTCAAGAACAGCTCCATCGAAACCTACCTCAAGCGTGCCGCCGCCAAGCTGGGCGTGAGTGGGCGGCATGGGCTGGCGAAATGGATGATCGGATCATGACGGCTCGCCGCGCACGGCCCGCCAGAACCCGCCTGCCTGCGCCCGCGGGGTCCGGGCAGGCACCACAATGAGATAACAGGTCGATGCATAAACTCTTGAGCCCCCTGGCGGCCGCGGCATTCATGCTGGGCGGTTGTTCGCTGATCCCGGACTACCAACGGCCCGACGCTCCGGTCGCCGGGCAGTATCCGCAAACCTCGGCCTATGCCCCGGCCTTGTCGGGGCCCCTGGCGGCCGAACAGGGTTGGCGTGATCTGTTCCAGGATCCGGTGCTGGCGCAACTGATCGAAAGCGCGCTGGCCAACAACCGCGACTTGCGGGTAGCGGCGTTGAACGTCGAGGCTTACCAGGCGCAGTACCGGATCCAGCGGGCGGACCTCTTCCCGGCGATCAGCGCCAACGGCACCGGTTCGCGCCAGCGCCTGCCGGCCAGCCTCACCGGAACCGGTAACGCCGCCATCAGCAGTTCGTATTCGGCAACCCTGGGGATCAGCGCTTATGAACTGGACCTGTTCGGGCGCATACGCAGCCTCAGCGACCAGGCGTCGCTGATCTATCTGTCCAGCGAAGAGGCCCGCCGCAGCAGCCAATTGAGTCTGGTGGCCAGCGTGGCCAGTGCCTACCTGACCTGGCGTGCCGACCAGGAACTGCTGGCGCTGACCCAGGACACGCTCCAGTCCTATGAGCAAAGCCTGCGCCTGACCGAACGCAGTAACCAGGTCGGCACCGCCTCGGCCTTGAACCTGAGCCAATCGCGAACCTCGGTGGAAAGCGCCAGGGCCAGCCTGGCGAAGTTCCAGCGCCAGGTCGCCCAGGACCTCAACAACCTCACGTTGCTGGTGGGCAGGTCGGTCGCCGATGACCTGCCCGGCCGTCCACTGGCATCGGACCTGCTCAGCGAAGTACCGGCGGGCCTGCCTTCGGACTTGCTGCAACGCCGGCCGGACATCCTGGAGGCCGAGTACCTGCTGCAATCGGCCAACGCCAACATCGGCGCGGCCCGTGCCGCCTTTTTCCCGAGCATCAGCCTGACCGCCAACGCGGGCAGTTCCAGTACGGAACTGTCCGGGCTGTTCAAGGGCGGGTCGGGCAGCTGGACATTTCAACCGCAGATCAACCTGCCGATTTTCAACGCGGGCAGCCTTCGGGCGAGCCTGAACTACTCGAAAATCCAGAAAGACATCCGCGTGTCGCAATACGAGAAAGCCATCCAGACCGCCTTCCAGGAAGTGTCCGATGGCCTGGCGGCACGCAAGACCTATAAAGACCAATTGATCGCCCAGCGCGATCTGGTGCAAGCCAACCAGGATTACTACCGCCTGGCGGAGCGACGTTATCGCATCGGCGTGGATAGCAGCCTGACCTTCCTCGATGCCCAACGCTCGCTGTTCAACGCCCAGCAAACCCTGATCGTCGACCGGCTGTCGCAGCTGCTCGCCGAAGTCAATCTGTACAAGGCCCTGGGCGGGGGTTGGGTAGAACGCACAAGCAACGTGACTGTGAGGTGACTGCAAATGGGCACATTCGAACCCGGGACACTGGTGCGCTTACGTTCGGGAGGCAAGACGATGGTGGTCAAACAGGCCTCGTCCATCTCCCAGATGCCGGATACCTTGCTGCTCTTGTGTGAGTACCGAGCCAAGAATCGCCTGGTGCAGGGTTTCTATGCGATACGCGACCTGATCCCGGCTTCCGGAAACCCGGGCACTGAAAGTTCATAGGGACGCTGATCGGCAAGATGAAAACCGGTCCCTGTGGCGAGGGAGCTTGCTCCCGCTGGGCTGCGCAGCAGCCCCAAAGAAGCTGAACGCAATCAACCTGGCACTTCTCAGTGGCAGGTTTCGGGGCTGCTTCACAGCCCTGCAGAGAGGGGATCTTTACCCAGCCTGAAAGTGGATCAATACAAAGCTGGCGTCGGTACCAGAAACTTTAGAATGTTTCTCCCTATCAGATGCAGCTCAACCGCAGCGGTTGTACCCTCCGGCAAGCAGGTATGCACATTGCGAGCACGCCAGCTACATCTGTCGACTGTATTTGCGAAATCCTGCGGAGGCTTTACATGCCTGATCCGTGCAAAGTATGCACACCATTTTCTTACGACGCTTCGCTACACCCAAGAGACTGAAGTCTTCACGAAATTTCGGGCTAATAGCGCATTGCCCATACTAAGCTATCCTTGCTCATACCTACGAGCCTGCCGGCAAAAAACCACATAATGACAAGGAGCATGATTTATGCACAAAACTATTATGCTATCGATTTTATGTTCTGGTTTATACGGATGCTCAACCGCTCTAAGCACCCAAACGGCAGGGGAGGAAAATTCCGGTTTTACTTACATTCCACTTGATCCATTCCCAGTTGTCACAGTCCCTGGAGACAGCTGCCGAAAAACATCATCGAGCGAAATAGCTGCCGACCCTGGATATATTCCCTCGGCGCTCATCCCTCAGGGCCTTGATACTCCAGCTTATGAAGACATACTATCTTCCTTGCCCGACAATGCGGTGCGAATGGTAGTAGAAAATATAACAATTAAGGGATCCATCAGTTATGGAGCCGGGAAAATAGGAGGAAACCAGGAAAGGTATAGGATCACAGCCGACTACATTTCAGCAGATACAATAAATATGCCTGTATGGATTAAGAGACAAGTAATGTATTCGTTTTCGCCACCAAACCATCAAGGATCTACCGGGACAAGGCCGGACAATCTGACTCTCGCAGAGACTGCGCGAGAAACATATTCAACCAATGTAGACAACCAACCCCTTAACTTTAAAAGACTCAGCGAGAAATTTTTTGTGAAGCGAGCAAAGCGTGGGGAGGAACCACCCTTTGATTACTACGCCTACAACATCCCCGTATACGTCGGCATAGGAATAAGAATCATATCTAATGTTGAGATAACAGGGAAAAGCGCGAACATTTCCGGCATCGGGGCTATTGGTCTTGAGTCTCAAGCGAACAATCTCAAAGGGAGCTTGGTAGTACAAACTCTAGGGGTCAATGGAAAAGCTGTCTCTAGCGCGCTTCCAATGCAAAGTGAGTTGAATGCCACTACAGCCCAGAACGCCTTGATAGCAACGGCCTCAATAAAAACGCTATTATATTCTGATGACACCCATGTCTATCCGCGAGTAGTAGGTCTATATCTCCCCTTCCCTAGCAACAAGGCGCTTGTAAATGCCATAATTTCAGAGCTTTCATCTAGCCAAGTAGAATGGAAAAGGCCTTGCAAATGGATCAGTAGTAAAAAAATCACGCCGTAGATCTAGCTATGATTTACTTTATGCATTTATATGCCACCAACTTTTAGCGTTAACCTCTTCTACATCTACTCGGCACTTGGGCTTAGCGAGGTATCGAGCTCAAAATATATTCATCGAGCGTTTTTTTAACCGCTGAAAAAGCAGCGCTCTCAAAAAACCGTATCCGAGATCCTAATGCGATTTCAAACGAAGCGTACGAGGTGGCGGCAAACTAAACGAACACGGCTCCCGTCGTCAGCGCTTGATTGAAGGAGTCAAAAGTGTTATCTCGACGCAGCGCTCTCACTTGCCAAAGATAAAACGAGCGCACCTTACCTTCCGTCGAAACAGCTCTTTCCCGATAAGCCGAGCCCCGTGAAATGAGTGCGGTACCGCAGTTACCACTAAACTGAATGGGGCGCGCAGCCCCCCAACCTGCATTCCAATAACAGAGGTCCGCGATGAGTTGCTCGTGTACCTTAACCTCCAACCGCCCGTCACAAGGGGTGAGTTCGGCTAGGTCGGTGCCAGGTAGCGTTGGAAGGAAGAGCCGTCCAGGATACAAGTCGTGCTGGAGATAACCTAAACGGTCGAAACCAAGCGGCGCAGCAAGTGGCCACGCCTTACATTGCTCCTCCATTAGCCCGCCTAGCTGGGGCGGCGCGAAAATAGTTGTCGCGCTTAAGGGTTCAGAAGACGCACTGCGAAGCATCCGACCATTGGCCCAGAAATCCTCCAGATGCGCTGCTAAGTCAGTGTCAGCGATGCTGCTCCCCTCCGCTTGCGACCACCGGACCAGTGAAACCTCCACACACCGCACCATCGATACAAATATTGGAGAACTGAACGCGATCAGTTCGTCATCCGGCCGTGTTTTTCTTACGTGGGCTACCAAGCCTCGTACAGAGGATTCGATACCTTCTTTATCGCCGTCGAAGTCAGTCGTCGCAGGAAACCAAACCGGGCGCTGAGGTCTGAGCAAGGCCAAGGTTGGGTGAACAGGCAAAGCCAAGAGAGCCCTAGCTTCCGCTCGATCCGTTGGCATGCCCCAGAACTCTTCAGCCACCGCCAACGTGCGAAGGTAGGCAGATATAGCCCGCAGAGCTGTCCGCGAGGAAAGGTGTCCGACAAAGCCATCGCCCAAGGGGCGCGAGAAGTGCCAGGGGTCTCCTTGGAACGGGGCGTCTGGGTAGGCGGATCGATTCGTCGCCCACTCAAAAGCCATCTGCCTGATGAATGGAAACCCAGTACTGCTCTCGAGCTCGCCCATGGAAGTTCGGAATATCCGGGGTAGATCTGAGCCTTGCACGCCGTCAAAGTCTTGAGGAATCTCGAAGTCCTCGGGCACCTCCTCCAATTCTTCGTCGCCTTCGGCAAACATACCAAAGCTTTCCAGCAGCAGATCCGAAAGTACTGATGACATCGAGATGCTTTCAGCTAGCTTGAGGGTGGGTGAGTAGCTGTACGCTTGCGTGGCCATCCAGAAGATAAACAGTACCTCAACCACTTCGGCCTCAAGCTTGCGCGAACTCAGCAGTTGAAGCAGCGCGCACTCGGTCTCGTCCCTCATAGCCGCCTCACTTAGCCGAGCTGCCAGTTCCTGCATGCTCCACCACCTTGCAGAGGTCGACGGCCAACCAAGCCGGGCGATGAGGATGCGAAGCTCGTCCATCAATTTTCCGCTCCTTCAAGTTTAACTAGCTCGGCAGCCCAGCGTGGTTTCTCCAATGGCAAAGTACGAGTGTCTTCAATGACGCAGTCAACCATCGTCTCGGCAAATTTCACGGCTTCTGCGATGCGCCCTTGTTGTGCATAGAAGTAGACCATCACTTCGTTAGGTGCCACTCGTGGAGGTTCGGGGTCACCGAACATGCTGTAGGTCGTCGCGGTGACAAACTCGTCGCAGCGCTGCGGATAGTGCCTGACGACTAAATCGAGTCTGCTGCGGGTCTTTTCTTCCTTCTCCATAAATCCGATCCAAGCACCGTTATGGATGTGCGCCTGAACGAGATATTTCCATGCCGCCTTTGCGCCACTTAGCTTGCGTCTAGTCTGAAATGCCAAATCAGACAGCTCCAAAACGCCCCGGAGCCTGCCCTCTCCCGACAGAAGCAAACCGTCGAGTGCCGTAAGAAGTCGCTTTCCTTGCCCAGCCTTTTCCCAATGCTGATACCAGGTACGAAGAAGCGTCAGTTGCTCCTTGTAGCTGGCTGATGAGCTGTCGAGCAGCTCACCGAGTTGTTCCGGCGCAAAAGTCGTGACATCTCCGGTGTATGGTTTGTTTTCGCTATCGCTGCCAGTACTCTCCGTTCGCTGCAGCAGTCCGATGTCCCAACCGACATGTTCCCGAAGTACTCGAAGTCGCTCCCCAGCGCTTTCGCTGCCTTCTCGTGCAATTCTATTCAGAGCGTCATGGATCTCTGGATGCAGCCCGGTTCGCATCAACGCGTCAAGCGGCCAACCATCCCTGACACCTCGCTCCACGTATTCCCGCAAACTGTCTTCTGCCTGCGACCAGTCACCTGCGTGAGTATGCTCCTCGTATTTAGTCACCAAAGCTGACGGTTTCAGCTTCGCAAGTAGTCGGTCGGCGGCCGCCAGAACATGTCTGGTGCCCTTCCCATCGGTGTAGTCCAAAACGTGGTGGACCTGCGGCGCGATAACGCCGAGCAAGCGACGAGCGTCGTTCGAGGCGACATCGACCAAGTAGCCGATGGCATCGACCGTGTTGTTCAGCGTAGGATCTTTGCGATGTGCATAGCCGGTTGTCAGCTCCCACGTCTGCTTGCACAACTCGCGAGCGCTGGAGTCCAAGCCATGAGCTAACGCAATGGCACATAGCTGGAGCGGCATCTGAAGATGAACGCTGGTTTCCTGACGAATCTCTGCATCAAGCAAGACACGTTGGGACTGAACGAACGCAGCCGCCGTATCGTCGCTCATCCTCGTCAACAATCCAGAAGCGTACTGAATGCGAAAGGACGAGCTGTCAAACCAAGCCTGCTGCCCTGCCGCCTTCATGGTTTTGTCGGTCAGGGCCACGTCATCGAAGTGGTCCAGCAGGATACTGCCGAGGCGGATATCACAGGCAATGCGATGCAGCGCGCTCCGGAAGTCCTCGGCTGCAGAACTCGCATCATGGCTTTGCCTGAACCGTCTGAATTCCACCGCCTTGAGTAACTCGAACAGCTCATGGAAGTCCACGAACTCTCCCCGCCACCAATGATGCGCAACCTGTGCCGCGGCCACAGAAAGCGCGTTGAGGAAGTCAGTGATATTCTTCCGATCTTCGTAGACGGGAGCCCGCACGAACTCAAAGGCAGTTTGACCTTCCGCAGCCATGCACAGGCTCAGTTGAACGGTGCTGAAAAACCAGTGGTGCGCAAGTGTCGCCAGATCTTCCTTGCGCTCGTAATAGTTGCCCTTTAGCCATTTAATGGGGATAGCCGCACTCAACGGTTTGGAGACCCGCGTGCTAGCCGCCTCTACGGCAGCGACGAAAGGGGTTCGGCCAAGCTCGTTGAAGTCATCGCGCTCTGCGATGCTGACTCCAATGCTCGCCGCCGCGCGGATGCACGCATCGCTGATGATGTTCTTGCTTTCACCTGGGGCGAGCGACGCAGCGGCTGCCATCAACTCATCCAAATTACCTTCCTCAATAAGCATTTGGACTCGCGGCAGCCAAACGACCGGACCGTTTTCGGAAACTAGCCGGGCCAGCGCTGTCGGGGTCGCACCGATCGCACCAAGCCGCGCAAATGCGTCGACCAGGAACTGGAACTCATCAGAGCCGGCGCTCGACGAGTACCTGCTGGAAAAACGGCTAAGGCCTCTAAATCGACGAAGTGCCTCTTCACCGCACGCTTCGGCAACAGTCTCATCACCCCGAGCACGCAAGGCCAATCCGAGCGCGGCAAGCCGCAAGATGTCTGCCTCATGCCTAGAGGCCACGGCCTCTCGCACGACGTCCTCCTCTTCGGTCAGGATCAACGTAAACGAGATCAGCCTGGCCATGTCGTCGTTCTGCATCTGGTACTGGCTACCACCGACCATTCGCGCCTTGAGGTGCTCTAATCGATAGGCTTCAGCGAACTCGTTGGTGTCCAGCGCTGCGACCAAAGCATCGGACAGCAGCGTATCAAAGAGCGACTCTGGATATCCCTCCTCCAGGCGGAGCATGATCCAATCACGGGTGAGACCCCTGATGAGATTCTTTGGGTCGCCTAACCTTGCCTGAACCGTCCAGAGCCAGTTCACGCGTAGCGAGGTGGGCGCAGTGCTCTCTAACCAGCTTGCCACAGCAGGCATCAGTTCGTTGACTCGGTCAACGTAGTCTGCGGTTCCACGCACGAAAACCGCCAAACTCTCGTGAAAAACCTTTAGGCCAGCCGCTGAAGAGTGAAGCAGATGCTCCACTTTCGCGACGTCCGGCTGCGCCACGCCCACTTTCGAGGCGATCTCTCCGAATGCAGACTTAGGCCAGAAGAATGAGAAGGCACATACGAGCCGCAGCGTGTCCTTGAGACTGGAAGGAAGAGCCCCCCAAAGCGATGCGTAGTAGAATTTTGCATCCCTGCTCAAGTCTCCCTTCAGTTGCTCGACATCCCACTTCGACAAGTTGCAACCCGCATGCTCAAGCTCTGCAGTAGCATAGATGACGTGCAAAGGATGGCCATTGGTCTTCGTGCGAAGCGCGGTCGCAGCCTCCTGCAGTCGCGCTTCCGCACCATCCTCGCCCTCGAAGCCAGTTGTAAGCCTGCCTTCCTGAAAGGCCTTGCGCAAATAGGACAGAACTGCATTCTCAGACATCGCCGGCAGCGTGCGCCACTCGGCCTTGGGCGCGAAGGCAAGCAGGTCCGTTGGCAACTGGGCGTCGTCCACAGGCTGGGTGCCAATGAGTAGAACCATGTTGTCTGGGCATGGGATCACCTGAGAGAACACATCGTCCAGCGGCCGCTTGTCCTCAGCGTTAATGCGCCAGACGTGGTCCAATCCGTCCAGGACAAAAACGAATGGCTTGGCTAGTTTCTTGTAGTGGGAAGCACACGCTTCGAGGAGCGAGCGCAGGTCGCCCGCTGGTGCCTGAACATCGGGATGAAACCGTTTGACCTGCGCCTCGATGGACTGCTCGACAACGTAGCTGTTCACCCGGTCGCGCCCCCGTTCCGTCGTCGAGAGGAAGTAATGGTGTCGGACCGTGGGGATTTCACGCTCGGCGAGCGTGTCGCACAGCGCGCTCAGGTATGTGCTCTTTCCACGGCCTGGCGGCCCCGTGAGCACGATCGCGCGCCCTGTAGCCCCGACGGCGTCACGGACGAACTCCCGATGAAATGTTTCGTCAGGAACCTCGTAACCCGGGGGGACAACGAAGTCCTCAGGCAAAGGTGCCGGCGGCGTCGACCTCAGGATGGTACGGACCTGCTCCAGCGTGATCCAACCGTCTGGAGGTGGGAAATTCTTACGCGTTGCCCAGTTCAACGCAATGTTCTTGAGGGTAGCAATCCCCTCAAGAGTGCCGTGTTTGCGAAGTCTTGCGTCGATCTCTCGCTCCAGCGTGTCGAACCCCTTATCGCTGTGACAAATTTGCAGCTGGCTGAAGAACGTCTGGCAGTCTTGCTCACCCCCAAGTTCGGCGATGACCTCAGAACGCCTGGGCTCAGGGATCTTGGCGAAGGAGATCTTGCCGCCGTCCAGGCAAGCTTCGATATCGGCGTCCGGCCGGCGGTTGGTCGTCAACGAGAGCAGGCCAGTACGCGCCGGGTCTAGCGCCTTGAAGGCATCGAACCACTTGCGCAACATCGACCGCGATCGCGCCGTCGTACCGGTTTTCTCGAGCATCCAACTCCAGCAGAGCGGATGCACGTGTGAGGCCGGGGTGAACTTGACCTGCTGGAGGTCGACCAGGCCATCTGCACGCTCGACAACGATGTCATCCAGCCCCATCGGCGCGACAGCCTCGTCATCGCACTCAAACCTCACCCGGGTGTAGCGAGCCGGCGCATCAAGCCAATCGCAGAGAACTCTCAGGCCTTGTCGGTTTTGGTAGATGTAGCCCGCGGCAGTGATCGCGGTGTTCTTGATGTCTTCAGACATGGGTGGACTCACCTTCGGAGACAGTTACGATCAGGCTGGCCACATTGGCTGGCCACAAATCGGAGATGCTCCGTGTCAAAGCTGCGTCAATGCGTTTGTAGCGGCGGAGGACACTACCTGTTTCCTCGATGCCACGTTGAAGTTTGCTATCTAGCTGAGAGTCGTGCATACCCCGCCCGAACAAAAAATCAAGACTGGGAGGCCAAGTTTGCGGATCCATGTCCAGTTTCGCCGCCTTGCGCTCACGTTTCTCTCGCGTTTTTTTCCCATCTAACTCTCCCTGTTTTGTATTTTTTATACGTTGCGGCAGCTAGTTTTAGTGGTAATCGATTCTCCAGCACAGCCCAAACGCTTCAAAAGGCAAATGCGTCGCCTCTCGGTACTGTTCGCGAGCGCATAGGTTTGAAGCTGACTCCTACTCCCATATCACATACTGACAAGAACCGAGCGTGCTGGCGTCGGAGACCGAAGCTGACGGGAGCATCTCCCTCGCCACAAAAGCAGTCCGATGCGCCTTGAGCGTCGTCAGACCGTACGCGAATACTGGACTGTCTGGCCTGCCTCCAGGTATGCGTCGAACGCCATGGCCACGTTGCGCATCATTAATTGGCCCTGGGGCAACAGCACCAACTCATCGGCGCGAATGTCCAGCAACCCGTCGCGCACCAGCTCCTGGAGACGTCCCAGGGCATCGGCGAAGTATTCGCCAAATCGAATGCCGAAGGCGTTGTCTATCCGGTCGAAGTCGATGCGCCCATGGCACATCAGCTCGCTGATGACCTCACGCCGCAGGCGGTCATCGTCGCTCAGCCGATAGCCGCGCTGCACCGGTAGCAGGCCTTGATCCAGCCAGGCGTAATACTGGGAAAGCTCCTTGACGTTCTGGTTGTAGCTGTCACCCACCTTGCCGATCGACGACACCCCCAGGCCAATCAGGTCGCAATCGGCGTGGGTGGAATAGCCTTGGAAATTGCGCTGCAAGGTGCCCTGGGCGCGGGCGCGCACCAGTTCGTCATCCGGCAAAGCGAAATGGTCCATGCCGATGTAGACGTAGCCGGCTTCGGTCAGGCGATTGATGGTCAGTTCCAGTAATTGCAGCTTGCGCTCGGGCGGCGGCATGTCTTCGGGGCGAATCATCCGCTGCGCCCGTACCCGTTGCGGCAGGTGGGCGTAGCTGTAGGCCGCGATCCGGTCCGGACGCAGGGCGATGATCTTGCTCAAAGTGGTATCGAAACTGGCGATGGTCTGCAACGGCAGGCCATAGATCAGATCGACGCTGACGGATTTGAAGCGCGCCCGGCGCGCGGCCTCCACCAGCTCGACGACCTGGGCCTCGCTTTGCACCCGGTTGACGGCAATCTGCACCTGGGCATCGAAATCCTGGACGCCAAAGCTCAGGCGATTGAATCCCAGTTGGCGCAGGCCTTGGATCTGTTGTGCATCGATGGTCCGCGGATCGACCTCGATGGAAAACTCATGGGCGTCGCTGTCATCCATGTCGAACGACTGGTGCAGGCAATCCATCAGGTCGGCCAGTTGCCCATGGGTCAGGTAAGTCGGCGTGCCCCCGCCCAAATGCAGCTGGGTCAGTTTGCGCGAGTGGTCGAACAAGGCCGCTTGCAGGGCTATTTCGCGCTTGAGGTAGGTCAGGTATTCGGCGGCGCGATGGGTCTTGCGGGTGATGATCTTGTGGCACGCGCAGTAATAGCAAAGGCTCTGGCAGAACGGGATATGGATGTACACCGACAACGACTTGGGCTGCGCAGCCTCGTGACTGCGCTTGGCGGCCTGGCGGTACTCGTCCAT
This sequence comes from Pseudomonas sp. FW305-28, assembly GCF_017351395.1. Classification (NCBI taxonomy): domain Bacteria; kingdom Pseudomonadati; phylum Pseudomonadota; class Gammaproteobacteria; order Pseudomonadales; family Pseudomonadaceae; genus Pseudomonas; species Pseudomonas sp. FW305-28. The sequence goes on along the minus strand of NZ_JACNDD010000016.1, from coordinate 24,351 downwards.
GGCAAAGGCCTGGTGGAACTGCGGGGCCGTCGGATAGGAGGTGTAGCGCGGGCCCGGGCGGTCGTATTTCTCCACCAGGGCACGATTGAAACCGGAGGCAGTCGTCATGAAGGGTTCAACTTTTCAAAAGCGTGTGGGCTTGCCTCATCCGGTGCAGGGTCGAACAGGTTGCAGATCGCATCCACGTTCAAGCGCCCGGCGGGCAAGATGCCGATAAACCGGCTCGTCAGTTCGATCAATCCCTGGTCATGCAACGCTTCCAGCAACGGCCAGACAGACGCGAAGTGCTCGCGAAACACCAGGCCGAAACGTGCTTCGATGGCTGGTATGTCCAGCTCCAGGTCACAGGAAAGCTGCTCGGTCACGCTCGCGCTGACCTGGTCCTGCGCTTCGCAACGCCAGCCACGACACACCGGCAATTGCCCGGCATCCAGTTGCTGGCAATAGCGAAGCAGATCGTCGGTGTTTTGTACGTACAGGTGCTCGATCTGAGTGATGGCCGACAAACCGAAACCCACGTGGTCACAGCAACCGTGACGGGTAAAACCCTGGCAATTGCGATGCAGGCGTCCGTGCTCCTGGGCTACCGCCAGGTCATCGTCGGCCCTGACGAACTGGCCCAGGCCGATGTAGTGATAACCGGCACCGATCAACTGTTCGCAACAGATGCGCCGCATGGCGTCCTTGTCGGCCGTGCTGCAAAAGGCGCCAGCCACTCCGGCGTTCTTCGAGCGATAACGATAAGGCGCGCGGGCATAGTCGAAAACGTGCAGCCGGTCCGGTTCCAGTTCGATCAGCGTCGCCAGTTTCAGGGCGAAACTGTTGGGCGTCTGCCAGGCGTGGCCGTAGCCCAAGTCAATGTTGATGGAGCGAAAACCAAACGTGCGCGCTGCATCGATCAGCGAATGGATCGGCGCCGGGTTCTGGTAGCAATCGACCGACAGCGCGCTGTCGACGCCAATGTCGGGCACGCCGATGCTGACATGGGTGAAACCCTGGTCACGGATCAGGCCCATGGTCGACCAGTCGGTGTGATGCAGGTCCACTTCGATGCTGTGATCGGCACCGTCGTACTCGCTGAAGTCGAAGCGCTTGCGCAGATCGCTCATCAGTTTCTGCAAATGAGCGATCACCGGTGTGCCACCGGTCAGGCAAAACTGCTCGACGCGCCGCCCTGCCCCCAGGTGGCAACCGACCAAACCCATTTCATACGCCAGGCGCTGCAGATAGCCCTCGATCTCGCCGCATCGGCAGTCACTGGCAAGGGGCGAACACGACGCCAGCCGCAAACGCGACGGCAGGTGCACCGCCACGGATAGGGGCCGTCGTTTCTGGCGGCTGGTGCGCAACCCCCGAAGCAGGTCGAGGGACCCGATGCCGGTGTGGAATCTTCGTGTACCGACTGGGCAATCGAAATCAGCCACCCGTGGGGCACGTCCCGAGGGGCGCTCAACGAGGGTATGGAACGGGTCGAACATGACAATCTCCGAGTGACTGTGCAGGGGCAGTTTGCGCGCTAACCCGCCGGGCCACCTTGACCTGTATCAAGCGCCTTGGCCCCCGCCGCCAGCGCTTACCAGGTGATGTAGAACATGCCCTTGGCCAGCAGCACGATCGCCACCATGTGCAGGAACACGCTGACATGGATGATGTGCACGTAGCGGGCGTTCATGCGGGCGCGCTTGAACAGCCACATGGCCCAGAGGAAATGCCCCAGCACACTGCCCGCCAACAGGATCTTCAGCCCCAGCAGCACGCCGAAGGACGACTGCAACGGCGACGACAATGCCGGCCAATAGCGCAGCCAGACCATGCCGCCGCCCGCGCCGAACAGCACCAGCAGCACCCATGGCATCAACTGCCGGGCGCGCCGGCTGATGCCCTGCTCCAGCAACACCATGACCTTGGCGGGCAGTTGCTTGCGGATGCTTTCCAGGAACAGGACCTCGAAGAACACCGTGCCGATGAACACCAGCGCGGCAAACAGGTGCAAGGTCAGGAACAGCGGATAACTCATGGGGGCCTCGGTCGCCCCTTTCAGCAGGGCGCTGGTTTATTCGAGGTTATCCCGCGGGACTGGAAGTGGGGTTGATGCCAATCAAGGAAACCGCATGCCAGCCATATCAACGAACCCTGTGGGAGCGAGCTTGCTCGCGATAGCGGTGTGTCAGTCCACATCGATGCAGCTGATCCGACGCTATCGCGAGCAAGCTCGCTCCCACAGTCGGCGTCGTCAGGCGCGGGAAAGCGTCAACGGAACGTTGCTCTTGCGCACATTCCACACAACCGCTGATCAGTTAGTCCGGCTTTTTGACACTTTCCCCGATATGCGGTCACAACTTTTGCGCTCCGTTGGGTCATAACACGAAGGTCGTCGATGGAATGTTGACGTCTACCTAGGTTTAAGCCTGATACGGAGATAAGCTCATGATTTTCAACGTACAAAATTTTGGCGCCAAAGGAGATGGCATCACAGACGACACAGCAGCCATCCAGAGTGCGATCGATGCGGCGGCCGCGGCCGGCGGTGGGCAGGTGTACATGCCCACCGGCACCTACATCGTTTCGGGGGGTGAGGAACCTTCCGACGGCTGCCTGATGCTCAAGAGCAACGTCTATCTGTACGGCGACGGCATGGGCGACACCACGGTCAAGCTGGCCGATGGCTCCGACACCAAGATCACCGGCATCATTCGCTCGGCCTATGGCGAGGAAACCCACGATTTCGGCGTGAGCAACCTCACCATCGACGGCAACCGCGACAGCACCACCGGCAAGGTCGACGGCTGGTTCAACGGCTACATTCCCGGCGAAGAAGGCTACGACTCCAACGTCACCCTCGACAGCGTCGAGATCAAGGATTGCTCCGGGTACGGTTTCGACCCCCACGAGCAAACCGTCAACATGGTCATCAAGAACAGCGTGTCCCACGGCAACGGCCTGGACGGTTTCGTCGCCGACTTCCTCAGCGACAGCACCTTCGAAAACAACGTCGCCTACAACAACGACCGCCACGGTTTCAACGTCGTCACCAGCACCCACGATTTCACCCTGACCAATAACGTCGCCTACGACAACGGCGGCAATGGCATCGTGGTGCAGCGCGGCAGCGAGGACATTCCCTCGCCCAGCAACATCACCATCACCGGCGGCCAGGTGTACGGCAACGGCGCCGAAGGGGTGCTGATCAAACTCTCCAGCGAAGTGACCGTCACGGGCGTCGACATCCATGACAACACCAGTGCCGGGATCCGCATCTACGGCAGCAACCACGTCGAGGTCATCGACAACACCCTCAACAACAACTCCCTGGGCAGTGCCGTACCGGAAATCATCATCCAGTCCTACGACGACACCCTGGGCGTGTCTGGCAAGTACTTCAACGGCAGCGATAACCTCATCCAGGGCAACATCATCAGCGGCAGCGACCTGTCGACCTACGGTGTTGCAGAGCGCAATGAAGACGGCACCGACCGCAACGCCATCATCGCCAACACCATCAGCCACACCAGCAAGGGCGCCACGCTGGTCTATGGCGACGGCAGCTACGTCAGCGCCACGGTACCGATGACCACCGTACAAGGCACTCCGGGCAACGACACCCTGCTCGGCAGCGCCGCCAGCGAGATTTTCTATGGCGGCGCGGGCAACGACACCATCAATGGCGCGGCCGGGGGCGACATCCTCGTCGGGGGCGCAGGCATCGACAAACTCACCGGCGGCACCGGCGCCGATACATTCCGGTTCGTCGCTCAGTCGGACAGTTACCGCAACGCAACCACCAGCTTCGATGACACCATCACCGACTTCGATGTCACCCAGGACAAGATCGACCTCGCCGGCCTCGGCTTCACCGGGCTGGGAAATGGCCGTGGCGGCACCCTGCAGGTCAGCTACAGCGCCAGCAACAACCGCACCTACATCAAGGACTTCGACGCCGATGCCAGTGGCAATCGCTTCGAGCTGATCCTCTCGGGGAACCTGGCCAGCACCCTGACGGCGAGCAATTTCATTTTCAATCGCGTGATCACGGGCACCAGTGACAGCGACTCACTGCTGGGTAGCGATGCGGCCGACACCTTGCTCGGCCTGGCGGGCAATGACAGCCTCAGTGGCGGCGCCGGCGACGACAAGCTCGACGGCGGTGCCGGGATGGACACCCTCACTGGCGGCACTGGGGCGGATACCTTTGTGTTCGCCAATCGCCTGGACAGCTACCGCAACTACAACACCGGTGGCGCCAACCTGGGCGACCTGATCACCGACTTCAACGTCAGCGCCGACAAGATCGACCTCTCGGCCATGGGTTTCACCGGCCTGGGGGATGGCAAGAACAACACCGTGTACCTGGTGCTCAACAGCGCCGGCACCAAGACCTACATCAAATCCCTGGAGGCCGACGCCAATGGCAACCGCTTCGAAGTGGCACTGGACGGTAATTACCTCAACACCCTGACCAGCGCCAACTTCGTCTTCGCCACCACGTCGCCAACCAACCAGGCGCCCGTGCTGGCGACGCCGCTGGTGGATCAGAACGCCACCGAAAACACCCCGTTCAGCTACGTGGTGCCGGCCACCAGCTTCACCGATCCGGATAACGACAGCCTGAGCTACACCGCCAAGCTCGCCAATGGCAGCGCCCTGCCCAGTTGGCTGACCTTCGATGCCGCCAATCGCACCTTCAACGGCACGCCTCCCGATACCGCGTCGGGCACCTACTCGATCCAGGTCACGGCCACCGATGGCAGCAACGCCACCGTCAGTGACAGTTTTACCCTCGCCGTGCAGGACGTCCCCGCCACCATTGTGATCAATGGCACGCCGAACAACGACACACTGACCGGCACCGCAGCCAATGAACAATTGTTCGGTGGCGCGGGCAACGACACCCTCAATGGCGGCGCCGGCAACGACATCCTGGTCGGCGGCACCGGGGTCGACAAACTCACCGGTGGCACCGGCGCCGATGTGTTCCGCTACACCTCGAAACTCGACAGCTACCGCACCAGTTCCACCAGCGCCAGTGACCAGATCCTCGACTTCGACGTGGCCGCCGACAAGATCGACGTGTCGGCCCTCGGCTATACCGGCCTGGGCAACGGGCTCAACGGTACTCTGCAGGTCACTTACAGTTCGTCGACCAACCGCACCTACCTCAAGGACCTCACGGTCGACGCCAACGGCAACCGGTTCGAGATCTCGATGGCGGGCAACTTCGTCAGCAGCCTGACGGCCAATCACTTCGTCTTCGCCGACCAGACCAACCCCACCAATGTGGCCCCGGTCGTGGCCACCCCACTCCTGGACCAGAACGCCAGTGAAAGCACGCCCTTCAAATACACCGTGGCGAGCAACAGCTTCACCGACGCCAACCAGGATGTGCTGACCTACACCGCAACCCTCGCCAACGGCAACGCCCTGCCCGCCTGGCTGAGTTTCAATGCCACCAGCCTGACCTTCAGCGGCACGCCGACCAGCACCGCTGCGGGCAACTACGACGTCCTGGTCAAGGCCACCGATCCCTCGGGCGCCTCGGTCAGCGACAACTTCACCCTGGTGGTGGCCGATGCGCCCGCCAACACCATTACCGGCACCAACAACGGCGAAACCCTCAACGGCACGACAGGCGCGGACCTGATCCTCGGCCTCGGCGGCAACGATACGATCAAGGCCGGCACCGGCGCGGATATCGTCGACGGCGGTGCCGGACGGGACTCGTTGTACGGTGGCGATGGCGCCGACACGTTTCGCTACAGCAACCTGTCCGACAGCTACCGCGACTACGACACCGGTGGTGTCACCGCCACCGACACGATTTATGACTTCACCGTTGGCGTCGACAAAATCGACGTCTCGGGGCTGGGCTTTCTCGGCCTCGGCGATGGCAGCAACGGCACGTTGTACATGACCCTGAACGCGGCCGGTGACAAGACCTACATCAAGTCCGCCGAAGCCGACGCCGATGGCAATCGCTTCGAGATCGCCCTCAACGGCAACTACCTCAACACCCTCACCGCCAACGACTTCGTCTTCGGCGAGCGTGCCCAGCAGGACATTCTCTACCTGCCCACCCTCGGCCAATCCAATGCGCGCCTGCTGCGCATGACCGAGGACGACGACCAGTCCGGCACTTCGATGCTGGTCAATGACCTGAACCGCTACACCACCTACGACGTGCGCAGCCAGTTCACCGATGCCGATGGCAACGGTATCGACATCGCGGTCGGCGGCAGTACGGTCAACGGCTTGTCCACACTCAGCCCCGAGGAACTCCAGCTGTGCTGGTGGTTGACAGACACCAACCAACCCGGGCCGGCACTGTTGCGGGCAGTGACGCTACTGCGTGACCAGCGCACCGAACTGCAGTCGATCGACAACGTCACCATGGGCATTATCTGGGGCCAGGGCGAGGAAGCCGCCCAGGAAATCGCCCGCGCCACGGACAAGGCCGCGGCTGCGGCGGCGTATAAAGCCGCGACCCTGAAAGTCTTCGATTACCTGCACGCCCAGTTCGGCAATTTCAGTGTGTACCTGATGGAGACCGGGCACTACGAACAGGATGCGGCGCGGGCCCGGGGTTACTCGGAAGAGAAGATTGCCTCCATCGTCGAAGGCGTCGGTTATGTCCGTGCCGCCCAGGAGGCCATGGCCGCCGAACGTGCCGACGTCAAGCTGGCGGTGGACTACACCGACCTGCCCTTGCGCTACGAAGTCGATCCGCTGGTGTATCCCGATGACGTCTGGCACCTGCACGAGGAGTCGGCGGAAATCGTCGGCCAGCGCCTGGCGGATTACATTGCCGATGACCTGGGCTTCCAGGGCAACCCCAACGACAACAACAGCGTGCAGGACATTTTCGACAACGCCCAGAACCAGGGCGGGATGATCTCCGGCACCGACCAGGACGATACCCTGGTGGGCAGCTCGGGCAACGACACGATCAATGGCGACCTGGGCGCCGACACCATGACCGGCGGCGATGGCAACGACATCTATGTGGTCGACAACGCGTTCGACAGTGTGGTGGAAACCAACACCTCGGCCTCGCAGATCGACACCGTGCAGGCTTCGGTCAGTTGGACCCTGGGCGCCAACCTCGAAAACCTGGTACTCACCGGCATATCGGAGATCGACGGCACCGGTAACGAGCGGCGAAACTTCATCACCGGCAACGCCGCCCATAACGTGCTCGATGGCGCCGCCGGGGCCGACAGCATGAGCGGTGGTGACGGCAACGACAGTTACTTTGTCGACAATGCCGACGACAGCGTGATCGAGACCAACGGCAATGCGGTGACGGGCGGGATCGACAGCGTACACAGCAGCCTGGCCGCCTATACCTTGGGTAACAATGTCGAAAACCTGTACATCGACAGCACCGGCGCCGCCAATGGCACGGGCAACGCGCTGGACAACACGCTGTTCGCCGGCGCCGGCAACAACATCCTGGACGGGCGCGATGGCAACGATACGGTGTCGTTCGAACGAGCCCTGTCCGGTGTTACGGTGAACCTCTCGACGTCTGCGCAACAAAGCACGGTGGGTTCCGGGCTCGATACCTTGAAATTCATCGAGAACCTGACGGGAAGCGCCTATGCCGACAGTCTGTCCGGTAACAGCGCGGGGAACATCCTGAATGGCGGTGCAGGCAACGATACGCTGGTGGGCGGTTCGGGCGATGACCGGTTGATCGGTGGCGCGGGCACCGACAACCTCACCGGTGGCACGGGCGCGGACACCTACGCGTTTGGTGCGCTGTCGGACATGGGCGTCGGGGCTTTGCGCGATGTGATCAGCGGTTTCAAGAGCGCGGAGTTCGACAAGTTGGACCTCACCGGCCTGGACGCCAACCCGCTGACCGCCACCGTCGATGCCTTCACGTTCATCGGCAGCAATGCCTTCGACGCCACCAACGCCACCGGCCAGTTGCGCTTCGTCGATGGCATCCTCTCCGGCAGTACCAACGCCGACGCCACCCCCGAGTTCGAATTCGAACTGGTGGGCGTCAAGGAGCTGCACGCCAGCGACTTCACCGCCTGAAGCAAGTCCCCAGATGTGGGAGCGAGCTTGCCCGCGATGACGGCAGCACATCCAGCATGGATGCTGACTGCCCCACCGCTATCGCGAGCAAGCTCGCTCCCACAGGAGGGCGTGCTGTGCCTGAAAGATTGAAGGCAAGCACAGCGCCTGGACAGTTTTTGTGGCGAACTTGAACCCTGGATTGTCTAGAACAAGCTTTGCACCTGTTCGAGCACCGCGCGGTTCATCTGGCCAGTGTGGGTGTGCAGGCTCACATAGCTTTGCAGCATGTCGAGCTTGGTATTGAGCAGGTCCCGGCGGGCCTGGAACAACCGCTGCTGCGCATCAAGAATATCCACCGTGGAACGCACGCCACCCTGGAAACCTTTTTCCGTCGACGTCAGTGCTCGCTGGTTGGACTCTACCGCCCGCTGCATGGCCTTGCTCTTGGTGAACCCGGCGACGACGCCCAGGTAATCAGCCTCGATGTCCTCGGCCAGTTGTTGGCGCTGCACATCGTAGTCGGACTGGGCACCAGCCAGTTGTGCTTCGGCCTTGGCCACCGAGGCCCGTACCGCCCCGCCGCGATACAGCGGAATGTCCAACTGCACGCCCACGTAATAGGTGTCCTGGCGCGGATCGAGTTCCTGGTATTGACGGGTTTCCCGGCGGGTCAATTGAGTGGTCAACGACAGGGTCGGATAATGCCCGGCGCGCTGACTGTCGGCCTGGGCTTCGGCGACTTTCACTGCCGCCAGCCGGGCGGCCAGCTCGGGACTGGCCTGGCGGGCAATCGCCGTCCAGTACGGCAAGTCCTGCTCCGGCGGGATCGGGCTACCGGCGGCCAGTTCTTCGCGCATCGGCTGGATGTCATCGATGGGCACGCTGGCCCGCCCGGACAAAGCCCGCAAGGCGGCCACGCGGCGCGCCTGGGCTTCAGCCTCCTGGGCTTGCACCAGGTCGAGCCGCGCCTGGGCCTCATCGATATCGGTGATCGCGCCCTGGCCGCCCTCGTACAGTTTTTTGCTCTGGATGACCAAGCCTTGGATGGCCGCCTTTTGCTGCTGGATCAGCTTGATCTCGTTCTCGGCACGGGCAACGTCGAAATACCCCTTTGCCACCCGGTCATACAAGGTCTGACCGGCCACGTCGAACACCTGGGTACCCAGTTGCCCCCGCGCCTTGCCTTCCTGGTACGCCGCCCAGCGGGCCTTGTCGTAGAGCGGCTGCTGCGCCGCCAGGGTGACGTTGTTCGCCTGGTAATCGTTGCTGTTGACGTAAGTGCTGTCGTCACCGCCGTCGGTACGTCCGCCGTAGCCGTAGCGCGAGGTCAGCGACACTTGCGGGTAGAGGCCTCCACGGCCGATGTCCTCTTCATGCCGCGAAGCTTCAAAAGCGTGAGCCGCCGATTGCACGGTCGGATCGTTGAGGCGCGAAGCGTCGTAGGCGGCAGTGAGGCTCAGGCCACCCTCGGCGGCCCACAGCGGATCGATCAACGCCCAACCGGTATACAGGCCCAGCAACACACGGCAACGGTAGCGGCAACGGTCGACCATGCTCATTCCTCCTTGAAGGCTGCCAGCAAGCGTTCACGCAAAGGCTTCATCAGGTAATTCATCAAGGTGCGTTCGCCCGTCACCACCGTGACATCGGCGAGCATGCCGGGGCGCACCTGCAGGCCGGCGCTCTGCAACGCGACCACAGTGTCGGCGGGAATCTCGACCTTGGCGGAGAAGTACGGTTGGTGCGTCTGCTCATTGATCAACTGATCCGCCGACACCGTCGTCACCGTGCCGGTGACCGTGGGTGTGTCCACCCGTTGCAGCGCGGTGAAATGCACATGCACCGGCAGGCCCGGGCGCAGTTTGTTGGCCATCAGCGGCTCGAAGCGAGCGGTGATCGCCATCGGCGCATCCAGCGGCACCACCTGCATCAGGGTCTGGCCGGCCTGCGCAACGCCGCCGACCGTATGAATGCTCACGTCCATGACCTGCCCGGCCACTGGCGCGCGGATCGCACCGTTGTCGACTTCAAACTGCAAGGCCCGGATCTGATCGGCATAACCGGCCGCCTCGGCCGAGACTTCACTGAGCTGGGTTTCGGCATCGCGGCGGAACTCCTGCTGCGCCTGCAAGGCCTTGAGCCGGCTTTCGTTGATCGCCTGCCGGGTCCTGCCGACATCGCCCACCCCAGAAGCGATCTGCCCCGCCAACTGGGCCGCGTTGCGCTCGGCCTCGAACAGTTTGTTGCGTGGAACGTAGCCTTCCCGGGCCAGGTCACGCAGGCCTTCAAGCTCTTGCTGCTGGAAGCGCATCTGCGCGTCGTAGTTGCGCTTGACGCCTTCGTAGCCAAGCAGTTGTTGCTGCAATGCCGCGGCTTCGTGCTCGATGATCTGCAAGCGGCTGCCCAGCTCCGCACGGCGAGTGATGAACAACTGGCTCTGCAACGCCATGGCCGCCTTGACCCGCGGCTCGTCGGCGTGGGCCAGCAGTTCCGCGGGCCATTGGATCTCGGCGCTGCCCAGGCGCTCGGCAATCAAGCGCGCCTCGACGCTGCGATCATTGAGCAGCTTGCCCAGGGTCACGTCCAGTTGCGACTGCGCCTGCACCGTGTTGAGTTGCACGAGCAATTGCCCCTGGGTGACGCGGTCGCCATCGCTGACCAGGAGCTTTTCCACCACCCCGCCGACCAACGACTGCACCGCCTTGCGCTCCCCCGCCACCACCACGGTGCCGCTGCCCACCACGCCCTGGTCGAGTGGCGCCAGGCAGGCCCAGAGCAGGAAACCACCCAGCGTCAGGACCAGGAACCCCACGCCATAACGCGCTGCATGCCCGGCATCGGTCCTGGCGCTGGGCAGCGCCAGGGTGTTGCGCACGCTCAGCCCCTGCTCGCTGTAAGCGTGTGCCTCCGGAATCAGATCACGCATCTTTGCCAGCCTCCCTGACCGTGGCCGGTCGCGGCCCCGGCATCAATGCCTTGAGCACCCGGTCCCGAGGGCCGAACGCCTGTTGAGTACCGTCCTTGAGCACCAGGATGTGATCGACCACCGCCAGCACACTGGGCCGGTGAGTGATCAACACCACGGTGCTGCCGGCCGCCTTGAGCGCACTGATCGCCTGGACCAGCGCCAGCTCACCGGCGTCATCGAGATTGGAGTTGGGCTCATCGAGCACGATCAGCGACGGCCGCCCGTAGAGTGCGCGAGCCAGGCCCAGGCGTTGCTTTTGCCCACCGGACAAGCCAAGTCCGCCGGGGCCCAGCGGCGTGTCGTAGCCCTTGGGAAACCTCAGGATCATTTCGTGGATGCCGGCATGCCGTCCGGCGGCGATGATTTTGTCGGCGTCCTGCTCACCGAAACGGGCGATGTTGTCGGCGACCGTGCCGTCGAACAACTCGATGTCCTGGGGCAGGTAGCCAAGGTACGGCCCCAGGGCGTCGTGGGACCACTGGCTGATCTCGGCATCGTCCAGGCGCACCGACCCGCCCATGGCCGGCCAGACCCCGACCAGGGCCCGGGCCAGTGTCGATTTGCCGCTGGCGCTGGGCCCGACCACGGCCAGCACGTCGCCCTTGGCGAGGCTGAAATTGATCCCGCGCAGGATCGGCTGCGAAGCCCCCGGCGGGCCGACATACAGCTGTTCCAGGCGCACCGCGCCGCTGGGCGGTGGCAACGGCATGCGCAGGCGTTCACGCGGGTGCTGGGCCAGCAATTGGCTCAGGCGCTGATAGCTTTGGCGCCCGGCGTTGAATTGTTTCCACGAGCCGATGGCGATTTCCACGGGCGCCAGGGCTCGCCCCAGCAACAGCGACATCGCAATCATCATGCCCGCCGACAGTTGGCCTTCGAGCACCAGCAAGGCCCCCAGCCCCAAGGCCAGCGACTGCCCGGAGATCCGCACGAAACGCGTCGCCGAAGTGATGCGCGCGCCGCGGTCGCTGGCATGGGCCTGGGCGGCAATGATGCGTTGCTGCAGCAGGCTCCAGCGCTGACGCAACGGCCCGAGCATGCCCAGGGCCTGAATGACTTCGGCGTTGTGCAGCGTGCTGTTGACGTAAATCGACGACTGCACCCCCAAGCGATTGGCTTCGCCCAGGCGCGCGCGCGTCGCCAGTTCGCCCCACAGCGCCAAGCCGATCAGCACCAGGGCGAGCACCAGCGTCAGCACGCCGAACCAGGGATGAAAGATGAACGCCACCAGCAGGAAGATCGGCAGCCAGGGTGCGTCGAGCAACGCGATCAAGCCCTGCCCAGTGATCAACTGGCGCAACGTCGCCAGGTCGCTGAGCACCTGCGCCGGGTTGGCGTTGTGTTCGCGCAGGCTGCGGGCGAAAGCCGCGTCGAAGACCCGCTCGCCCAAGGCATCGTCCAGCCCCGCGCTCATACGGATCATCACCTCGCCGCGCACCCACTCGATCAGGGCACTGAACATGAACAGTCCCAGGGCCATCAAGGTGAGCATGAACAAGGTGGTTTCGTTGCGGCTGGTCAGGACCCGGTCGTAGACCTGCATCATGTACAGCGACGGTACCAGCACCAGCAGATTGATCACGCCACTGAACAACGCCAGGGCCCAGAACACCCGGCGGTAGCTCAATAAGGCAGCATCGATGTCATGACGCGGATCGAGTAGAAACCCCATGGGAAATCGCCTGCAAAAGAAATTGTCGGTCCAGGACGCAATCCATCGCGAGGCTCTTTTCACCGAGGGAGCTCGAGAAAAAACTATCCAGCTGATGTGCCGATACCAGGGACGCTCCTCATCCCTACAGGCGCCAATTACTGACAACGCGGCTGCGGGTTAGTGCCGGTTCGCAAGGCTGGGTTTGCAAGTGGGTGACAGGCGGAAGGGCCGCGCTTCAAGACTGAGGTTTTTGTGCCTTGAATGGGCTTGAAAGGCGGTTTTGTTGACGCCAGTAACGTGGCGTCAACAGGGCAAAAATGCCGGGCTAACCGAGGGAAGCGACACGCTCAGGCTGGGGCGCATGCCGCGACGTCGCCAGGCCGATAAAGGAAATGATCAGCGCCAGGCCCAGGGTGGTACTGACCTCGCTGCGGTGCTCGGGGGTGATCATCATGACCGCCAGCGCCGCCGAGATGAACACGATGACCAACCAGGTCAGCCAAGGGAACAGCCACATGCGAAAAGGCAGCTCGATGTTCTGCCGTTGCATCATTCGGCGCATGCGCAGTTGCGAGATGGCGATCACCAGGTACACCAGCAAGGCGATGGCGCCGGAGCTGGCGAGCAGGAACTGGAACAGGCCGGCGGGCATGAAGTAGCTGAACAACGTGACACCCGCGCCCAACACGGTACTGGCAATCACCGCGGACCGTGGCACGCCGGCCGAGGACGTGACCTTCAAGGCCTTTGGCGCATCGCCACGGCGCCCCAAGGAGTACAACATCCGCGAGGCGATATAGATCGAAGAGTTCATGCAACTGGCCACGGCGATCAGCACCACCATATCCACCAGGAATTTGGCGTGGGGAATGTTCATCAGCTCCAGGGCCCGCTGGTAGGAACCGACTGAAGCCAGGAGCGGATCGTTCCAGGGCACCACGGAAATGACCACGAAGATCGACAGCAGGTAGAACACACCGATACGCCAGATCACCGAACGAGTGGCCTTGGCAATGTTCTGCGCAGGGTTATCGGATTCGGCGGCGGCGATCGTTACCGCCTCTGTACCGATGAAGCTGAACATGATGGTGATGAACGCGCCCACCACCGCCGACAGGCCATTGGGGGCGAACCCGCCATGCTCCTCCATCAACCGACTCAGGCCGCTGGCCTCGCGCTCGGGAATCCAGCCCATCAGCACCGCGAAACCCAGGGAGATGAAGCCGATGATCGCCACGACCTTGGCCATGGCGAACCAGAACTCGAACTCACCGTACTTCGACACGCTGAACAGATTCGTCACGGCCAGCAACACGATCGACACCGAGGCGAACAGCCAGGCATCGACGGCGGGAAACCACTGGTTGAGTACATGACCGGCGGCCAACGCTTCGATGGGAATCACCAGCACCCAGAACCACCAGTAGAGCCAACCGATGGTGAAGCCTGCCCAGCGTCCGATGGCCTGGTCGGCATAGGTGGAGAAGGAGCCGGTGTCCGGATTGGCGACGGCCATCTCGCCCAGCATGCGCATGACCAGGACCACCAACAGCCCGGAAAACAGATAGGCCAGCATGACGGCCGGACCGGCGGCGGCGATGGCATGGCCCGATCCCACGAACAGACCCGCACCGATGATTCCGGCGATGGACAGCATGGTGACGTGACGAGGCTTGAAGCCCTGTGCCAGATGGCCGTTCGAGTCCTTGAAGCTGGGGCTGGTCATTTTCTTATTCTCTTGTGATCGAACATTGAGACGCGCGCAGGGACAGTCGGTGTTGCTGGTTTTCCCGCCCCTCCTGGAGGCGGCACCGTTTGGTTGTGTTGATCCACCCTGGGCGAACGTGCGCACTTGCGGTGAAAAGTCGCGCCACGTTACCTGCCTTCCCTCTCGCGTCAGTTACCTGAACGCGCCATCTCTGTGCCTGATTTCGCCACCTGGGGCATGGCGTTTTGCCTCTTGCCAGGCGTCTGGACCGCGGCATCCAGCTACGGCGTCGAGGGGCGGCAACGAAATAAACCCTTTAAAAACTTTACTGGGTTAAGTATTTTGCATGCCTATGCCCGGCCTGTTGCTAACCGCAAGCCCTGGGGGAGCGAGCTTGCTCGCGATGGCGGTGGATCAGCCACGTTCAAGTCGACTGAAACACCGCTATCGCGAGCAAGCTCGCTCCCACAGGGCTGGTACGCCAAGGCCTTTAACCTCTTCCTTACGACAAGGACCCTCCCGTGAGCGGACTGCGTGAACGTCAAAAAGCCGAACGCCGGCAAGCCATCAGCAAGGCGGCGGTCGAACTGTTCGAGCGCCAGGGTTTCCAGAACACCACCATCGAACAGATCGCCAGCCAGGCCGGCGTATCGGCTCCCACGGTGTTCAAGTACTTCGGCAACAAGCAGGAAATCATCCTGGAAATCCTGCACGACGCCGACCAGCGCGCGCTCACGGACACCCGCAGCCAGATGCCTGAAATCGAGGACCCGGTTGAAGCGCTGTGTTATCTGGAGCGGCTGTTGACCGGTTACGCACTGGAGGTCATGCACCCGAGCCTGTGGCGCGAGTTGCTGCCGCTGATCCTGTTTGGTGGCGATAACGGGCTGCCCGAGGGGTACCGCGCCATGAACGATGCGCTCAGGGCCGAGATCAGTGGTCTGATCAGGGAATTGCAACAGGCCGGCAAATTACGCGCCGACCTGGACGTCGACCTCGCCGCGTTCCTGTTGAACGACTATTCGCACTTACAGCTGTTCAGGCTGGTCAACCAGGAACAACCAGACATCGAGGCACACTCCACCCAGGTCCGGCGGATCACCGAACTGCTCTTCCTGGGCATGCGCGCCTGAGGGCGTCACCCACCGATACGGACCCGGCGCCGCAACGCCGGGTCACGCTGATCAGCGATGGGTCTTGATGCCGATCCAGGTGCGGGTGCGAATCCGCTCCACGGCGGCCGGCACCGGCTCCAGGGCGAACAGCGTCTTGCGCGCCTCGTCCGGCACATACATGGCGGGGTTGTTGCGAATGTCGGCATTGACCAACGCCGTGGCTTCCTTGTTCGGGTTGGGGTAACCGATCTTGTTGCTGATCCGCGCGATGACATCAGGACGCAAGATGTAATTGATGAACGCGTAGGCCTCCTTGGCATGAGGGGCGTTGGTGGGGACCATCATGACGTCCGACCACATCGGCGCACCTTCCTTGGGCAGCGCCATCTCTACCTTGACCCCCTTCCCTGCGTCTTCGGCCAGTCGCTTGGCCAGGGCCACCCCACCGGACCAACCCACCCCTACGCAGATCTCGCCGTTGGCCAGGTCCATGCCATAGCGCGATGAGTTGAAGTAGGTGATGTAAGGCCGGACCTTGAGCATGGCCGCCTGCGCCTTTGCATAGTCCTCACGTTTCTGGCTGTTGGGGTCCAGCCCTTCATAGTGCAAGGCAATGGGCACGATCTCGTTGGCGGCGTCCAGCAGACCGACGCCACAACTGGCCAGCTTGGCCATGTTCTCTTCCTTGAAAAGGATGTCCCAGGTGTTCATTTGCACATCGGCACCCAATACCTGGCGTACCTTGTCGACGTTGTAGCCGATCAGGGTCGTGCCCCACAGGTACGGTGCCGCATAGCGGTTGCCCGGATCGCCCACCGCCTCCAGGGACTTCATGAACTCGGGGTCCAGATGCTGCCAGTTCGGCAACTGGCTGCGGTCCAGGGGCTGGACGGCGCCGGCGGCGATCAGGTGACTGACGTTGGAGCTGCTCGGGTAAACCACGTCATATCCGGAGTTGCCGGTCAGGAGCTTGGACTCCAATGTCTCGACACTGTCGAAGACGTCGTAGATGGGACGGATGCCGGTTTCCTCTTCGAAACTCTTGAGGATTTCAGGCGGCAGGTACTCGATCCAATTGTAGATCCGCACCGTCCGTTCTTCGGCCAGGCTCGCGCCACTGACCAGTATCGAAACGACAGCGCCCAGCAAGGTGTTGCGCAACAGCATGTTCATGATCAAACACTCCAGCGCGGCCGCGAAGGCTCGCGGCACTTAATAGCGGTAGGTGAAGTAGAGTTCCAGCGCGCTGAATTTCCGGTCGTCGCCGAAGACCTGTTTGGCCGCCGCCATGGGTTTGACCCAGTTATACGACAGCGAGGTGGACAACGACTTCGACGGCGCCCAATCCAGGAAGACTACACTCTCGTCGGCAAAACGCCGGTCGCTGACGGCGGTGCCCATGTAGTTTTTTTCGTCGAGCCAGAACTGGTAGTGGATCGCACCGAGGGTGAGGGTTTCGTTGAGGTGGGTCTTGAGTGAGAACTGCTGGACGTTTTCGTTGCTGTTGAACATCAGGTAGTTGCCGACGACATCGCCGATCAGCCAGGTGCTCCAGTCGACGAAGCCCTTGCTCAACGGATCCCAGGCTTTCTGTCGGTTGTCCGTGAGGTTGTCGTCGCCGGAAAAACTCGCGTAGCGGTAGCCGATCACCGGGGTCAACGGCAGCGTGCTGAAGGTGTAATCCGCCTGGCCGTACCAGGCCTTGGCGTCGTAGTCCACGCCTTCGCCGCTGCCCCGCTCCAGGGCATATTCGGCGTTGAGGGTCAGGTCCGGGATACCCGGGAGCCTGGCGCTCAAGGCCCTGACGTTGTACACCAGCATGCCATCGCGGCGACGCGGCAAGGTACTGCCCTTGGGCCCCATGGCCTTGACCTTCAACGCGGTGGCGCCCAGCGTTACCTGGTCGTCGAGGTTGTAGTCCAGGTTCACGCCGCTCATGCGAAAGTCCCCCAGGTCGCTGTCCGTCCCCAGACTGAAGCCCTGGACCTTCAATGCGCCATGGTCCCAGGCGACCACCGCCGAATCCTTGAAGGCGGTGCGTGGCGCGAGCCAATAGGCGCCGTCGTTCAACTGGTCGAGGTTGCCATCCATCACGATGAAACCGTTGCCGATCATGTAGTTCTGGCGACCGCCCGTGACCGTCCACTCCCCGGCGCGGAAACCGCCATAGAACTCTTCGGTCGAGACCTTGCCGTCGGAACTGCGGGTGAAGCCACCGGCATCGCCATCCCCGAAGGTGGTCGCCCCCACCAGTGAGCCGCCGGCCAGCAGGCTGAAATCCGGCTGCACGGCATACTCCAACTTGACGCCCGGCTTGACGTAGAACTCCTGCCAGTCGATTTTCGTGCCGCCATTCTTGCCGCTGCGCATGTCCACCACGCCGCCGCCAAAGTTGACGTTGCGGGTGGACAGGACCGCGCCACCGGCCGTTAAGTTGACCTCGCCCTTGAGGTTGCCCTCCTCGAAGGTGTAGCCCGCCCAGGCAACCTGGGCGGTCAAGGGTAACCCGAGCACGAGGAACGTTCGGGACAAACGCATCATGGAAACCATATGGAGCTCCTGTTGATTATTGTTGTTACAGGGCAGTGAATGGCGGCGCAAACCCGCGCCAACACCTGGCTGGGCCGGGTGAGCGGAACGAAACTCTTGTGTTTATCGGATGAACTCAGGGCGTCAGTTGCGCCGCGATGGCACGCAGCATGCGCACGCTGTCGCCGTCGAAGGGACTGACGGCGTCGCCCAGGGACGACTGCTTGACGATCACCACGCCGGACGGTTTGTCGATGAACAGGTATTGGCCATGGATGCCACCGGCCATGAGCGCCTGGCTGTGGTCGTTGAAGACATACCACTGGCTGCGGTAGGACGCGCCGGGGGTCCAGCTCGAAAAGTCGGCGCAGGCGGCATAGATGGCGGGGTCGGCGCCAGCGGCGATACCAGCGAGCGCCTCGGCCGAGAGCAATTGTCGCCCCTGCTGGCGGCCATCGTTGGCCAGCAGGCGGCCGAAGCGCGCCATGTCACGCAAGGTCGCGCTGAACCCGGCACCGGCCACGCTGCGGCCCCAGGGATCCGCCAGAAAGTAGCCGTCACGTTCACAGCCCAACTGGCTCCAGACCTCCTGCAGCAACTGATGACAGGCCTTGCCAGACGCCCGCTCCATGACCCAGGCCAATGCCTCGGTGGTGGCCGTCACGTAATGGAAAAAACCGCCGTGATTGCCGCGTTTTCTCAATGATGGCAAGTACTGGTACAGGGATTCGAACGTCGTGTACTGCGCCGGCGCCGGCTGGAAACCGCAGGCGTAGCCGTATTGGGAGCTCTCTGAATCCGGGTCCTCATAGACCTCGCTGTAATCGACGGCCACGGCCATGTCGAACAGCTGGCGCACGGTCGCATCGCCGAACGCGCTGCCCGTCAGTTCCGGTACGTAATGGGCGGCCGTCAGCGTCGGGTCCAACAGGCCTTCGCAGACCAGTTGCTCGCCCAGGGCACCGATCAGCGACTTGGTCACCGAAAACATGATGTGCCGGTCCTGGGGGCACTGGCCATTGAAGTAGCGCTCGAACAGCACGGTGTCGCCCTTGAGGACCAGGAACCCATCGGTCTGGCTGGCGATCAAGTGGTCGATCACGCTGATGCTCAAGCCACACTCGCTGTCGAAGTGCAGTTCATCCAGCGGCTGGAGCGCCTGCTTGAACGCGCTGACCGGCCCGGTGCCGGCCCGCACATCAATAGAAGGACGCAAGCGCGCCAGGTTGCGAAAGCCCCATTGGCTGTACGGCGGGCTCATCCAGTTGTGCCAGGTGACGCGGCGGTGGGGTTCGGCGGGAAAGCCTTGCATGAGCGAAGGCGCCAGGCGTGCGTCAGAAGGCGATTCGTGAGTCTCGACGTAGAGACTGGCCAGTGAAGGCACGGTGTTCTGATTCATTGGGTTGCCCCTGCGAAATGACTCTGCGTGAAAGCAGATGCAGGAGAATAATTACCCGATGTAATTTTTTAGTCAATAAAACTTTTTACCGTCATTGCTTACCTATCTGGGTCCCGTGACCACCGTGCCCGAGGGAGCAAGCCTCGCTCTCACCGTCGGCCCAGTCCTAAGCAAATAACTTAAAGTTATTTATTATCATTTTTTTAGATCATTTAGATTAAGTCTTAAGCCCAAAGGCTTCCCGCGGTGATGCCATCAAGGAACGTTGGCACTCACCCACCTTCCGTCACGGCAATCTCATTAACGGGCCACCGTCATGCAGCTTCTAACGCTACCTCCCTCCCCCGGCCTGGCCACCTCGATTCGTGCCACGGCCCAGGTCTTCGAAGACCCCACCTCCCGCGCCTTGCTGGAACACCTGCAACAAGTGGCGCCCAGTGATGCCAGCGTGTTGATCATCGGCCAGACCGGCACCGGCAAGGAACTGGTGGCGCGCCACGTGCACAACCTCAGCGCCCGTCGCCACAAGCCGTTCGTTGCGGTCAACTGCGGGGCGTTTTCCGAGACCCTGGTGGAGGCCGAGTTGTTCGGCCATGAAAAAGGCGCCTTTACCGGCGCGTTGACGGCCAAGGCCGGCTGGTTCGAGGAAGCGGATGGCGGCACCCTGTTCCTCGATGAAATCGGTGATTTGCCGCTGCCGATCCAGGTCAAGTTGCTCCGGGTATTGCAGGAGCGCGAAGTGGTTCGACTGGGTTCGCGCAAGAGCATCAAGATCGATGTGCGTGTATTGGCGGCCACCAACGTACAGCTGGAAAAAGCCATCAATGCCGGGCACTTTCGCGAAGACCTCTATTACCGCCTGAACGTGGTCAGCCTGGCGCTCAAGCCGCTGCGCGAACGTCCCGGCGACATCCTGCCGTTGATACGCCACTTCATCGCGCAGTACAGCCACAGGCTCGGTCACGGCGAGGTGACGCTGGATGCTCAGGCGCAGCGCAAGTTGCTCGACTATTCCTGGCCGGGGAATATCCGCGAACTGGAAAACGTCATTCACCACACGCTGCTGATTTGCCGCAGCAAAGTGATTGGTGTGCAGGACCTGCACCTGTCGAACTTTCGTATCGAGCGCCAGGACAACCCACCGCAAGCAGCCCCTCAAAGTGCAGAGGAGCTCTTGCAGAAAGCCTTCGAGAAGCTGCTCGAGCAGGAGCATGGCGATGTGTATGAAAAGGTCGAGGCCGAGTTGTTGCGCACCGCCTACCGATACGCCAATTGCAATCAGGTCCATACCGCCAGCCTGCTGGGCCTGAGTCGCAATGTCACCCGCACGTTGCTGATCAGGATTGGCGAACTGGTGGTCAACAAACGCCGTCCCACGCTCAGTACGCGGGACGGCCAGGTGGTCAATCTTTCAACTTGATCGTGCCCCGACGCCCAAGGGTTCCTCAGCCCTCGCCCCGGCCCGCGCGCCCAGGTAGAAGTCCTGGAGATCGCTGCGGGCCGCCAGTTCTTCAGCACTGCCTTCGCTGACCACCCGACCGCTTTCCAACACGTAGCCGTGGTGAGCGTAACGCAGGGCGACATTGATGTTCTGCTCGGCGATCAAGAAGCTCACACCATCACGCTGATTGAGTTGCCGGACGATCTCGAAGATTTCCTCGACGATCTGCGGCGCCAGGCCCATCGACGGTTCGTCCAGCAAGACCAGTTGCGGCCTGGCCATCAGCGCGCGGCCTATCGCGATCATCTGTTGCTCGCCGCCCGAGGTGTAGCCGGCCAGACTTTTGCGCCGCAGTTTCAGCCGAGGGAAATGGCCATAGACCAATTCCAGGTCAGCCAGCAACTGGCGTCGCGGCACCTGGCGCGCCAGGGCGCCGGCCAGCAGGTTTTCCTCCACGGTCAACTGGGCAAAGCAATGCCGACCTTCCAGCACTTGCACCAAGCCGCTCGCCGCCAAGGTGTGAGGGGCGCTGCGGGTCACGTCTTGCCCCTGGTAGACGATCCGCCCCCGTACCACCTCGCCCCGCTCGGCGCGCACCAGATTGGAAGCCGCCTTCAGCGTGGTGCTTTTACCCGCGCCGTTGGCGCCCAGCAGCACCACGACCTGGCCTTTTTCCACCTCCAGCGACACACTGCGCACCGCCAGGATGGTCTGTTCGTAGAGCACTTCAATATCGTCGATCTGCAGGATCGGCACGTTCGTCGCCATGCTGTTTCGCCTTTTCAGACAGCGACCGGACGCGTGCGCCCGGTTGCCGCGATGCCTCAGGATTCCTTGCTGCAATCACGCGGGGTAATGCCTTTTTCCCGGGCGTACTGGTGCGAAGACGCTTCGATGATCGGCCGCAACAGGGCGCGGTCGGCCTGCACCCAGTCACTGATCAGCTTCCACTGGGTACCGTCCCATTGCTGGAAACGCACCGCACCGCCGCCTTCATGGTCCGAGCACGACAACTGCAACGGCTGCACCAGGCCCAACGCCCCCAGTTCCTTGAGCCGGGCGTCGTCGAGCTTGAGGTTCTCGAAGCCCCAACGCACCTGCTCACCCGTCAGGGGTTGCTTGCCGAATTTCTGCTGGGCAATGCGCAGCGCTTCTACGTTGAGGATGCCGTTGACCACGCCGAGGTTGTAGTACACGGTGCCGAACCGCTTGGGATCGGCCAGGTCGCCATGGCCGGCGTCGACCACTTGCTGCTTGATGCCCTGCAGCACCGGGAAATCAGTACCTGAAGGGTGCGTGGTGATGGCGATGAAGCCCTTGGCCGCGGCACCGGCCGGCGCGGCGTCATCTTCGGAGTTGCTCCAGATGTTGCCGATGATGTGGTCGGCCGGGAAACCGACTTTCTGCGCGGTTTTCAGCGCCACCGGGTTCATCACCCCCCAACCGCGCAAGATCACCCAATCGGGTTTTTCCCGGCGGATATTCAGCCACTGCGACTGCTGCTCGTTGCCTGGGTGCGGCACCTCCAGCAAGGTCAGCGCAAAACCGTACTTGTCGGCCAGGGTTTGCAGGACCTCATTGGTTTCCTTGCCATAGGGCGAACCGTGATACAGGGTGACGATCTTCAAGCCCTTGAGCTTGTCCAACCCGCCGGCGCGCTGGCCGATGTAATTGATGATCGCCGAGACCTCGGAATACGGGTTCAACTGCAACGGGAAAACGTAGGGGAACACGCTACCATCGGTGGAATCCGTACGCCCATGGTTGATGGTGATCAGCGGCAGTTTGTCGGCCGTCGAACGCTCCAGCGTGGCGTAGGCGATGCCCACCGACAGCGGGTTGGTGGCAGCCGCCGGCGCGCCGTTCAAGCCTTTCTTCAGGCGTTCGTAGCACTCCACGCCTTTCTCGACCACGTATTCGGTCTCGCACTCACTCCAGGTCAGCTTGACGCCGTTCACGCCGCCATTGGCGTTGACGTACTGGAGGTAGTCGATGAAACCGCCGAAAAAACCGGTGCCGCCGGCTGCATAAGGGCCGACGCGATAGCTTTGCAGCGGGAAGTATTGCTCGTTGTCCGCCTGGACGGTGAACGCCGCGGCGGTGAGGCTCAGGGCCAGTGCCAGGCTGCTGGCGAATGATCGTTTGAACATCGAATTTTCCTTGTTATGAAGCCATGGATAAGCCAACAAAATGGAACTGCAAACCCGCGTTGTGCGGTTCGCTCAGTAGCGCAACGGCCACAGCCGTGCGCGCTGGCGAAATCTCTGCCAGAGGCGCGCAAGGCCCTCTGGCTCCTTGATCAGGAACAGGATGATCAGGGCACCGAATATCATCTTCTGCAGGTTCTCCACCTGGCCGGCGTCCACCAGCCCGCCGGGCAGCAGCGACACCAGGTTCGAAAGCAACACCGGAAACAGCACGATGAAGGCCGCACCGAGAAAGTTGCCCAGCAGACTGCCGAGGCCGCCGATAATGATGATGAACAGGATCTGGAACGAGCGGTTCAGATCGAAGCCGTGGGGCTCCACGGTGCCCAGGTAAGCGAAGGCCCACAGGGCACCGGCCACTCCGAGGAAAAACCCACTGATGGCGAACGCCAGCAGCTTGGTTTTCGCCAACGCAATGCCGATGACCGCAGCGGCAGTGTCCATGTCGCGCACCGCCATCCAGTTGCGCCCCAACTCGCTGCGCACCAGGTTCTTGCCCAGCCAGAACAGCGCTACCACCACGCTCAGGGTCAACAGATAGCGGCCGGCCGGCGCGTCGAGGTTCACCCCGAATACGTCCAGGCGCGGCGCACTGATCACGCCCGAGGCGCTGTTGTTGGAAAACCAACTGAACCGGGTCAGCGCCCAGGTCACGAAGAATTGCGCCGCCAGGGTCGAGACCAGCAGGTAGAAGCCTTTGATGCGCAGGCTCGGCAGGCCGAACAGCACCGCCACCAGCGCTGCCGTCAACCCACCCAGGGCGATACTGACCAACAACGGCAAGCCGGCGACCCGTATTTCAAGGTTGTAGGTGGCAAAGGCTCCCACCGCCATGAACGCCGCCGAACCGAGGGAGAGTTGCCCGGCATAACCGGTGAGCAAATTGAGCCCCAACCCGGCCAGGGACAGCACCAGGAACGGAATCAGGATCGCGCTGAACCAATAGTCATTGCCCAGCCAGGGCACCACGACGAAGGCGAACAGCAGCAAGGCGGCCAGCCCGTGACGATCCTGGCGCAGGGCGAAGACCCGGCGGTCCTGGGCATAGCGGGTGTTGAACTGACCTGTTTCTCGATAAAACATGAGTGTTCTCCCTAAACCCGTTCGATGGCCCGTTCGCCAAACAACCCCGCCGGACGTACCAGCAGAAACAACAGCGCCAGCACGTAGGGAAACCAGTTCTCGATGCCACTGCCGATGAAGGGCCCGAGGTAAACCTCCGCCAGCTTCTCCGAAGCCCCGATGATCAGGCCGCCGACAATCGCCCCGCTGATGGAGGTGAACCCACCGATGATCAGCACCGGCAAG
>NZ_JACNDD010000159.1:0-14414 GCF_017351395.1 Pseudomonas sp. FW305-28 | reverse complement strand
TGGTTGAGCAATGAACGTTGGGTCAGCAGCAGCTCGATGCCGCTGTCTTCGATCATGTAGGCCAGGCGGTCCTGGGGGAACGCCGGGTCCAGCGGCAGGTAGGCGCCGCCGGCCTTGAGGATCGCCAGCAGGCCCACCAGCATGTGCGCGCTGCGTTCCACGGCAATGCCCACCAGGACATCGGGGCCCACGCCGAGGCTCTGCAGCTTGCCCGCCAACTGATTGGCCCGGGCATTGAGTTGGCCGTAGCTCCAGCGCTCGCCGTCGATCACCAGTGCCGGGGCGTCCGGGGTGCACGCCGCTTGTCTTTCGAACAGTTGATGAACAAAACCCGCCTCGGGCGCCGGCGTCGGGGTGCGCTGGCCGTTGTCGAGCTGGGCCTGGCGCTCGGCCGCGTCGAGCAACGGCAATTCACCGATGCGCTGCGCCGGGTCGGCCACGATCGCCCGCAACAGGTTCTGCCAATGCCCGGCCATGCGCGCGATTGTCTCGGCGCCAAACAGGTCGGTGGCATAGATCAGCCCTGCCGAAAGCCCTTCACTGTGCTCCACGGTTTCCAGGGTGAGGTCGAATTGCGCCGTATGCGAATCCCAGCGCAGTTCCTCGACCTTCAACGCGCCGACCGGCCCCTCGCCCGCCGGGCCTTGGGTCCGGTGGTTGAACATCACTTGGAACAGCGGGCTGTGGCTCAGGTTGCGCTCAGGCTGCAACGCCTCGACCAGTTGCTCGAACGGCAGTTCCTGGTGAGCCTGGGCGCCCAGGGCTGTCTGTTTCACTTGTTGCAGCAAGGCGCCAAACGAATCCTGGCTCTGGACATCGCTGTCGAGCACCTGGGTGTTGACGAAGAAGCCGATCAGGCGCTCGGCCTCGACCCGGTTGCGGTTGGCCGTCGGCACGCCGACGCGAATATCGTTCTGGCCGCTGTAGCGATGCAGCAGCGCCTGGAACGAGGCCAGCAGGAGCATGAACAGGCTGACGCCTTCGCGCTGGGCCATGTGCTTGAGATCGCCGGCCAGTGCCGCGTCGATGGCCAGTTCCAGCCGCGCGCCGCGATAGCTCATTACCGCCGGACGCGGAAAATCGGTCGGCAGCTCCAGCATCGGCTGCTGGCCGCCCAAACGTGCGGTCCAGTATTCCAACTGACGCTCGCGCTCGCCCGCTTCCATCCAGTGCCGCTGCCAGATGGCGTAGTCGGTGTACTGGATCGGCAGCGCCGGCAATTGCGGCGCGCGGCCCTGGCTGAAGGCGGCGTAGCCGTCGACCAGTTCCTCGACCATCACCTGCATCGACCAGCCATCGGCCACGATGTGGTGCAAGGTCACGATCAGTACATGATCATCCGCCGCCAACCGCAGCAGGCGCGTGCGCAGCAGCGGCCCCTGTTGCAGGTCGAAGAGTTGGCGGGTTTCCCCTTCGATCAACTGGCGCAGCTGCATCTCGTCCGGCAACTGTTCCAGGGTGTCTGCCTGCAAACGCACTGGCGCCGCCGCATGTACCTGCTGCACCACCTGCTCGCCATGGGTCTGGAAGGTGGTGCGCAGGCTCTCGTGCCGGGCCACCAACGCGGTGAAACTCTGCTCCAGCGCAGCGATGTCCAGCGGCCCGCGCAAGCGCAGGGCCGTGGGCATGTGGTAGGCCGCGCTGTCGGGGTCCAACTGCCACAGGAACCATTGGCGCTCCTGGGCAAAAGACAACGACAGTGTGTCGAACTCGGCACTGACAGGCGGGATCGGCAGGTTCGCCGGGGAAACGTTCTCTTCGAGCATCTTCTGCAAGTACAAGCGACGTTTTTCCAGCGGCAGCGTTATGAAGCGCCTGGCAATACGTTGTGCGACAGCGGTGTCCATCAAACCTCCTCAAATTCATCGAGCAGCGCTTCAAGCTTGCTCAATTTCGACGTACTCATGGGTTCGCCGGCAGGCTCGAGTTGCGCCACGAACGCGCCGAGTACCGGGAATTGGAAAATCAGTTGCGGGGTCAAGGTCAGGCCCAGCTCCAGTTGCAGGCGCGAGACCACGCTCACCACCAGCAGCGAATGCCCGCCCAGCTCGAAGAAGTCGTCGCCAAGCCCGACCTGCTCGACCTTGAGCACGTCTTGCCAGATGGCCGCGACCCGGCATTCGAGGTCGCTCTGCGGTGCCAGGTATGCCGGTTGCAGGGCACGGGTGTCCGGTGCCGGCAAGGCCTTGCGATCGAGCTTGCCGTTGGGGGTCAGCGGCAAGCGGTCGAGGAAGACCCAATGGGTCGGCACCATGAAGTCCGGCACCTGGGCCGCCAGTCGCGCCTTGAGTCGGTCGCCCAGGCTGCCCTGGTCAAGAGGGCTGTCCTGGCCGACCAGATAGGCCACCAGGTTCGGCCCGCTCACGTCGTCCCGCGCCAGCACCACCGCATCGCGCACATCGGCATCGGCCTGCAGGCGCGCTTCGATTTCCCCCAACTCGATGCGCAGGCCACGGATCTTCACTTGGTGGTCGATCCGGCCGAGGTACTCGATCACCCCGTCGGCGCCATAACGGGCCAGGTCACCGGTGCGATACAGGCGGCCGCCCGGGGCTGGCGCGAACGGATCGGGAATGAAGCGTTCGGCGCTCAGTGCCGGTCGTTGGTGGTAACCACGGGCCAGGGAATCACCGGCGATGTGCAACTCGCCGACGGCGCCCACGGCGCAAGGCTGCAACGCCGCATCCAACACGTAGGTGCGCACGTTATCGATGGGACGGCCAATGGCGATGATCCGCTCGGCGTCGTCTTCGCTGCCACGCACCACGGCATGGCTGCTGGTGTCGATGGTCGCTTCGGTCGGGCCATACAGGTTGCGCAGTTCGCCATCGAACAGCGCCATGACCTGGCGCGACAGGTGCACGCTGAGGGCTTCGCCACCGCACAGCAGCAGGCGCAGGGAGGCCAGTTGCGCGCGGGTCGCCAGTGGCAGCAAGGCCTGCAACAGCGAGGGCGCCATTTGCAGCACGCTGATGCGCCACCGCGCCACGTCGGCCCAGAGGGTGGTCAGGTCGAGGTTCAGGTGCGGGCTGGCGAGCACCAGTTGCGCGCCACTCATCAACGGCAGCCAGAACTCCCAGACCGAGGCATCGAAACTGATCGCGGTTTTTTGCAGGACGCGGTCGGCGGCCGTCAGTTTCAGGCAACCCTGCATCCACGCCATGTGGTTGCTCAGGGCGGCATGGCGAAGGGTCACGCCCTTGGGCTTGCCGGTGGAGCCGGAGGTGTAGATCACATAAGCGAGGTGATCGCCGTCGATGGCCACGCCTGGGTCGCGCTCGCTGTAGCCGGCCAGCCATTGCCCAGGCTGATCCAACAGCAGCGCGTTCACGGCAGCGTCGCCGAACAGCGGCAGCACATCGGTCTCGGTGAGCAGCAAGGCGATGCCGCTGTCCTCGACCATGTACGCCAGGCGATCCCGGGGATAGGCCGGGTCCAGTGGCACGTAGGCGCCGCCGGCCTTGAGCACCGCCAGCAAGCCGACGACCATCTGCACGCTGCGCGACAGCGCCAGGCCCACCAGCACGTCGGGGCCGATGCCGCGTTCGATCAAGCCATGGGCCAGGCGATTGGCCCGGGCATTGAGCTGGGCGTAGGTGAGCGTCTCCTGCTCGCTGACCAGGGCGACCGCGTCGGGGGTGCTTCGGACCTGGGCCTCGATCCATTGATGGATCGGGCGCCGAGGCGGTTCCACCACCGAGGTGGCGTTCCAGTCGTGCAGCAGCCTGTCGCGGGCCACCGTGTCCAGCAATTGGATGTCGCCCACGCAACCGCCGGCCGGCAGGCTCACCATCTGCGCGAGCACGTGTGCCACCTGCTCAGCCAGGCGCTCGACGGTGTGTGTAGGGAAAGCAGCATGGGCATAGGTGAAGTGCAGGCTCAGGATGTCAGTTAGATTGACGGCCAGGGTCAACGGGAAATTAGTCTGTTCCTGGCTGGCCACGCTGCCGAAGCTCAAGCCCGAGGGCGCTTGCTCTTGCAGGGCCTGGGACACGGGGTAGTTTTCGAACACCAGCAAGGTGTCGAACAGACCGTCACCGCCCTGCCCGGCCCAGCGCTGGATCTCGAACAGCGGCGTGTGCTCGTGCTCGCGCAAGGCCACGTTCTGGCCCTGAATCTGTTGCAACAGTGCGCTCACCGCCTGCTCCGGGCGCGGGCTGGCGATCACCGGCAAGGTGTTGATGAACAGGCCGATCTGCTGCTCAACCCCCTTGAGCTCGCTCGGACGTCCCGACACGGTGGCGCCGAAGGCCACGGTGGCGTGCCCGGTGTAGTGCTGCAGCAGCAACAGCCAGGTCGCCTGGACGACGGTGTTGAGGGTGACTTTCTGCTGGCGGGCGAACTCGCTCAGGCGTTGGGTCTGCTGGGGCGTCAGGTCGTGATAGTGGCTGGCGTGGCTGCTTTCCGCCGTAGATTGCAGCGGAGCGACACGGGTCTCGGCCAGACGGGTCGGCGCCTCCAGGCTGTGCAATTGCTCCAGCCAGAAGGTTTCGCTGGCCTGGGCGTCGCGGCCTTGCAGCCAGGCGATGTAGTCCCGATACCGCCCGGCCTGGCGTGGCAAGGCCTGGCCGTCGTAGCGTTGCAGCACCTCGCCGAGCAACTGGGAGTTGCTCCAGCCGTCCATCAGGATGTGGTGATGGGTGTAGATCAGGTGATAACGCTGCTCAGCGGTGCGCACCAGCACCAGGCGCAGCAACGGAGCGCAGGCCAGGTCGAAGCCCTGCTCGCGCTCGGCGTCCGCCAGTTCGGCCAGGGCCTGGCCGACATCGGCACGGGCGCTCCAGTCCAGCGAGGTGAACGGCACGCGCACCTGCTTGTGCACCACTTGCACCGGGCGCTCGCTGCCCTGCCAGATAAAACTGCTGCGCAGGCTGTCATGGGCATCGACCGCCGCTTGCCAGGCCGCCTCGAAACGCCGTGGGTCGAGGCCTTCGATGTCCAGGCACATCTGGTTGATGTACTGGCCGCTGCCCGCTTCGTACAGGCTGTGGAACAACATGCCCTGCTGCATCGGCGCCAGTGGGTAAAGGTCTTCCACCCCGCGTGCCGACAACGCCAGGCCATCGAGTTGTGCCTGGGTCAGGCCGGCCAGGGGGAAATCCGCCGGCGTCATGCCCTGGCTCGTCGGGTCGCAGCAATGGGCGATCAACAGCGCCAGCTCATGGGCGTAGTCATCGGCCAAGCCCTGGATGGTCGCCGGTTCGAACTGCTGCGCACTGAACGTCCAGCCCAACCGCAGCGCGCCATCGAACACCTGGCCGTTGAGCGTCAGCCAATTGCCCAGGGTGGTCAGCGGGCTTTGCTCGTCGCCGGCGCTTTCGCTGGCCGGGCTGAACAAGGCACCTTGGGCCTGATCGAAACTGCCGTCGAACTGGCCGAGGTAATTGAAGGTGATGCGCGGCACCGGCAACGCCTCCAGGGCCGCCCGACTGGCGTCGTCGCCCAGGTAGCGCAGGGCACCGAAGCCCACGCCTTTGTCGGGAATCGTCCGCAGCCCTTGCTTGATCGACTTGATCGAATCCGCCAGCTCCACGGCCGGCGACAACCGGACCGGGAACAGGCTGGTGAACCACCCCACCGTGCGCGTCAGGTCGACATTGGCGAACAGCTCTTCGCGGCCATGGCCTTCGAGCTGGAGCAACAGGCTGTCGTGGCCGGTCCAGCGGCAGATCACCCGGGCCAGTGCTGTGAGCAGCAGGTCGTTGACCTGGGTGCGATAGGCCGCTGGCGCCTCTTGCAGCAACTGCCGGGTCAAGTGCGCATCCAGTCGCGTGTGAACGGTGACGGCCTCGCGGTTTTGCCCGGTCGCTTCGGGGTCGAGGCACGGCAGGTCGGTCGGCGCGTCGCGCAGTTGCCCTTGCCAGTAGGCCAATTGCTGCTGCAGTTGCGCACTACGCGCATGGGCCTGCAACTGCTCGGCGAACACCTTGACCGAACTGGTCTTGGCCGGCAGTTGCAGCGCTTGGCCGGCGAGCAGTTGCTGGTAGGCGGTTTGCAAGTCGTCGAACAGAATCCGCCACGACACGCCGTCCACCGCCATGTGATGAACCACCAGCAACAGGCGTTGGCTGCCATCGGCCAAGGTCGCCAGGACGCCGCGCAACAGTGGCCCTGCATGCAGGTCGAGGCTGCGCTGGGCCTGATTGGCGAGGGTTTCCAACGCGCTGGCATCGGCCACCTCACGCTGCCACAGCAAACCCTTGTCCGCCCAAGCCTGTTGTTGCGCGGCCACCTCACGGTGCTCGGCGCGCCAACCTTCGGCGGTTTCATTGAAGGACAAACGCAAGGCGTCGTGGTGCAGCACCAGCGCCTGCAAGGCCTGCTCCACCACGGATGCTTGCAACGGGCTGGCCGGTTTCAGCAACACCGACTGGTTGTAGTGGTGACGCTCGGGAATCGCCTCGGCGAAAAACGCCTGCTGGATCGGCAACAGTGGCGTCGACCCTTGGCTCGGCGCCTGATCGATGCCCGGCGCCTGTCCACCGGTCTGGGCGACGCTCGCCAGCGTCTGCACAGTCTGGTGCTGGAACAAGTCCTTGGGAGTAAAGCGGATGCCCGCCTGACGGGCGCGGCTGACCACCTGGATGGAGACAATCGAGTCGCCGCCCAGCTCGAAGAAGTTATCGCTCAGACCAACCCGTTCGACCTTGAGCACGTCCTGCCAGATCGCCGCGATCTGTTGCTCCAGTTCACTTTGCGGTGCCACATAGTCCTGCTGGACCTGGCTGGCGTCGGCGCTCGGCAAGGCCTTGCGGTCGAGCTTGCCGTTGGCGGTCAGTGGCCATTGCTCGAGGAACAGCAGGTGCGTCGGCACCATGTAGTCCGGCAGCTCGGCCTTGAGCTGGGTCTTGATCCGGTCACGCAAACCGGCTTGCTCCTCGCGGGGATCTGCCGGGATCACATAGCCCACCAGTTGCTGACCGCTCGGCCCTTCCTGGGCCAACACCAGCGCTTCGCGCACCGACGCCAGGGCGTTCAGGCGCGCTTCGATCTCGCCCAACTCAATGCGGAACCCGCGGATTTTCACTTGATGGTCGATGCGGCCGACGTACTCGATCACGCCATCGCTGCGGTACTGCGCCAGGTCGCCGGTGCGGTACAAGCGTGCGCCGCTTTCACCGAACGGATCGGGGATGAAGCGCAACGCAGTGAGGTCGCCACGGTTCAGGTAACCCCGGGCCAGGCCGGCGCGACCGACGTACAACTCACCGATGCAGCCTTTCGGCACCGGGTTCAAATCGCCGTCCAACAGGTACCACGACAGGTCGGCAATCGGCTCGCCAATCGGGCTGCTGGCGTCCTGTTCCAGGTCCGCCAGCGACAGCGGACGGTAGGTCACGTGCACGGTGGTTTCGGTGATGCCGTACATGTTGATCAATTGCGGAGCCGCGTCGCCGTACTTGTCAAACCACGGGCGCAGAGTCTTGACGTCCAGTGCCTCGCCGCCGAACACCACGTAGCGCAGGGCGTTGCTTCGTGAGTCGGCGCAGGCTTCATGCATCAACTGCTTGAACGCCGAGGGCGTCTGGTTGAGCACGGTCACCCCGGCCTCACAGAGCAGTTCGTGGAACTGCTGCGGCGAACGGCTGATGTCGTACGGCACGATCAACAGTTCACCGCCGTGGAGCAAGGCACCGAAGATTTCCCACACCGAGAAGTCGAACGCGTAGGAATGGAACAGGCTCCAGACATCCTCCGCGCCAAAGTTGAACCACGGCTCGGTGGCCTCGAACAGGCGCAGCACGTTGTGGTGCGGCAGCAAGGTGCCCTTCGGGTTGCCGGTGGAACCGGAGGTGTAGATCACGTAGGCGAGGTTCGCCGCGTCCATCACTACGTGAGGATCGCTGTCGGCAAAGGCGCTGACGTCGGCGTCCAACAGCAGCGTCTGCACGCCGTCCGGCACTGGCAATTGATCGACCAGGACCGCTTGAGTCAGCAGCAAGCGGATGCCGCTGTCCTGCATCATGTAGGCCAAGCGATCCTGGGGATAAGTCGGGTCCAGCGGCACATAGGCACCGCCGGCCTTGAGGATCGCCAGCAGCCCCACCAGCATGTCGAAACCGCGCTCGGCGGCCAATCCCACCAGGACATCCGGGCCGACGCCGTGGGCGATCAACTGATGGGCGCGGCGGTTGGCCTGGGCGTTGAGCTCGCCGTAGGTCAGGGTTTGGGCGTTGCAACGCAAGGCGATGGCATCAGGACGCAAACGCGCCTGTTCGGCAATGCGCTGATGCAGGCACGCCTCGCCCGGGAAGCTGCGCGGCGCCGGGTTCCATTGGGCGATGTGTTGCTGTTGCTCGGCCGCCGTCAGCAGCGGCAGTTCACCGATGCGTTGCCGGGGGTCGGCGACGATGCCGTGCAGCAGGTTCAGCCAGTGTTCGGCCAGGCGTTGCACAGTACTGGCGTCGAACAAGTCAGTGGCATAGGTCAGCGCCGCACCGAGTTCACCCTCGGCTTCCAGGGTGTCGAGGGTCAGGTCGAACTGGGCGGTCTGGCTTTCCCAGTCCTGGGCCTTGATGACCAGCCCGGGCAACGCCGGCAGTGCCTGGCGAGCAACGCTCTGGTGGTTGTACAGCACCTGGAACAACGGGCTGTGGCTCAGGTTGCGCTCAGGCCGCAGCGCCTCGACCAGTTGCTCGAACGGCAGGTCCTGATGGGCCTCGGCGTCGATGGCCGCCTGTTTGACCTGCGCCAGCAACGCACTGAAACGCTGCTGCGGATCGACCTCGGCCTTGAGCACCTGGGTGTTGACGAAAAAGCCGATCAGCCCTTCGGTTTCCACTCGGTTGCGGTTGGCGATCGGCACGCCGACACGAATGTCCGACTGGCCGCTGTAGCGATGCAACAAGGCCTGGAACGACGCCAGCAAGACCATGAACAACGTGCTGCCTTCGCGCTGGGCCAGTTGTCGCAGCTGTTGGCCCAGGGCCTGGGGCAGGTCGATAGCCAGGCGTGCACCGGCAAAGCTCTGCCGGGTCGGGCGCGGTCGGTCGGTGGGCAGCGCCAGCAACGGCTGCTCGCCCCCCAGCACATCGGTCCAGTACGCCAGTTGTTTTTCCCGCTCGCCGGCGTCCATCCACTGACGCTGCCACACCGCGTAATCGGCATACTGGATCGGCAGCTCGGCCAATGCTGGGGACTCACCCTGGCTGTACGCGGCATAACCCTGGATCAGCTCCTGCACCAGCAATTGCATCGACCAGCCATCGGAGACAATGTGGTGCTGGGTCAGCACCAGCACATGCTCGTCGGCCGCCACCCGCAACAGGCCAACCCGCAGCAGCGGGCCGTTTTGCAGGTCGAATGGCTGGGCGATCTGCTGGCGGACGAAGGCCTGGATCTGTTCATTGCCGCCGTCGAGAACCTGCGGAATCACTACCGGGTTCATCTGCCCGTGAATGACTTGGAACGCTTGCTCATCGACCTGGACGAAGGTAGTGCGCAGGCTCTCGTGGCGCTGCACCAGGGCGGCGAAACTCTGTTGCAAGGCCGGCAGGTCCAGGGCGCCCTGAATCCGCAGCGCCGCCGGAATGTGGTACGCCGCGCTGTGGGGCTCCATCTGCCAGAGGAACCACTGGCGTTGCTGGGCGTAGGACAGTGGCCGTTGCGGCTGGTCCCGGGAAAGACGCGGGATGCTCGCCGGCCGCGCCACGTCGCTGTCCACCAGCGCGGCCACACAGGCCTCAAGGCTGGCGTTCTCGAACAACTGGCGCAGTTGCAGGTTCAGGCCGAGGGCCTGGCGAATGCGCGAGACCATCTGTGTCGCCAGCAGCGAATGGCCGCCCAGTTCGAAGAAGTTATCGCTAAGCCCTACCCGCTCCACCTTGAGCACGTCCTGCCAGATCGCCGCGATCTGTTGTTCCAGCTCACTTTGCGGTGCCACGTAATCCTGCTGGACCTGGCTGGCGTCGGCGCTCGGCAAGGCCTTGCGGTCGAGCTTGCCGTTGGCGGTCAGCGGCCATTGCTCGAGGAACAGCAGGTGCGTCGGCACCATGTAGTCCGGCAGATCGGCCTTGAGCTGGGTCTTGATCCGGTCACGCAAACCGGCTTGCTCCTCGCGGGGATCTGCCGGGATTACATAGCCCACCAGTTGCTGGCCGCTCGGCCCTTCCTGGGCCAATACCAGCGCTTCGCGCACCGCCGCCAGGGCGTTCAGGCGCGCTTCGATCTCGCCCAACTCAATGCGGAACCCGCGGATTTTCACTTGATGGTCGATGCGGCCGACGTACTCGATGACCCCATCGCTGCGGTACTGCGCCAGGTCGCCGGTGCGGTACAAGCGTGCGCCGCTGTCGCCGAACGGATCGGGAATGAAGCGCAACGCAGTGAGGTCGCCACGGTTCAAATAGCCACGGGCCAGGCCGGCGCGACCGACGTACAGCTCACCGATGCAGCCTTTCGGCACGGGGTTGAGGTCGCCGTCCAGCAGGTACCACGACAGGTCGGCAATCGGCTCGCCGATGGGGCTGCTGGCGTCCTGTTCCAGGTCCGCTAGCGACAGCGGTCGGTAGGTCACGTGCACGGTGGTTTCGGTGATGCCGTACATGTTGATCAATTGCGGGGCCGCGTCGCCGTACTTGTCGAACCACGGGCGCAGGGCCTTGACGTCCAGGGCCTCGCCGCCGAACACCACGTAGCGCAGGGCGTTGCTTCGTGAGTCGGCGCAGGCCTCATGCATCAATTGCTTGAACGCCGAAGGCGTCTGGTTGAGCACGGTCACCCCGGCCTCACAGAGCAGTTCGTGGAACTGCTGCGGTGAACGGCTGATGTCGTAGGGCACGATCAACAACTCGCCACCGTGCAGCAGCGCGCCGAAGATTTCCCACACCGAGAAGTCGAACGCGTAGGAATGGAACAGGCTCCAGACATCCTGCGGACCAAACTGGAACCACGGCTCGGTGGCCTCGAACAGGCGTAGCACGTTGTGGTGCGGCAGCAAGGTGCCCTTCGGGTTGCCGGTGGAACCGGAGGTGTAGATCACGTAGGCGAGGTTCGCCGCGTCCATCACTACGTGAGGATCGCTGTCGGCAAAGGCGCTGACGTCGGCGTCCAACAGCAGCGTCTGCACGCCGTCCGGCACTGGCAATTGATCGACCAGGACCGCTTGAGTCAGCAGCAAGCGGATGCCGCTGTCCTGCATCATGTAGGCCAAGCGATCCTGGGGATAAGTCGGGTCCAGCGGCACATAGGCACCGCCGGCCTTGAGGATCGCCAGCAGCCCCACCAGCATGTCGAAACCGCGCTCGGCGGCCAATCCCACCAGGACATCCGGGCCGACGCCGTGGGCGATCAACTGATGGGCGCGGCGGTTGGCCTGGGCGTTGAGCTCGCCGTAGGTCAGGGTTTGGGCGTTGCAACGCAAGGCGACGGCATCAGGACGCAAACGCGCCTGTTCGGCAATGCGCTGATGCAGGCACGCCTCGCCCGGGAAGCTGCGCGGCGCCGGATTCCACTGGGCGATGTGTTGCTGTTGCTCGGCCGCCGTCAGCAGCGGCAGTTCACCGATGCGTTGCCGGGGGTCGGCGACGATGCCGTGCAGCAGGTTCAGCCAGTGTTCGGCCATGTGTTGCACGGTGCTGGCGTCGAACAGGTCGGTGGCGTAGCTCAGGGACGCGGCCAGCTCACCGTCGGTCTCGTGGGTGTCGAGGGTCAAGTCGAACTGGGCGGTGTGGGAACGCCAATCCAGGCTCTCGACCTGCAACCCCGGCAATTGCAGGGCTTGAGCCGCGCCGCTGCTCTGGTGGTTGAACATCACCTGGAACAGCGGGCTGTGGCTCGCCTGTCGCTGCGGCGCCAGTGCCTGCACCAACTGCTCGAACGGCAGGTCTTGATGGGCTTGCGCCCCCAGCGAAGCCTGCTTGACCTGGGCCAGCAATTGCTCGAAAGGCAGGTCGCCCTGCACCTGGGCATTGAGCACCTGAGTGTTGACGAAAAAGCCGATCAGGCCCTCGGTTTCCGGGCGGTTGCGGTTGGCGACCGGCACGCCGACGCGGATGTCCGACTGGCCGCTGTAGCGGTGCAACAAGGCCTGGAACGACGCCAGCAAGACCATGAACAGTGTCGAGGCTTCGCGCTGGGCCAAGTGCTTCAGGCCCTGGGTCAGCCCGGCGTCGAAGCGCAGGTCCAGGCGTGCGCCGCGATGGCTCTGTACCGCCGGGCGCGGGCGGTCCGTCGGCAACGGCAGGACTTCGCCGCCATCGCCCAGCCGTTCGGTCCAGTAGGCCAGTTGCCGCTCCAGCTCACCGGCCTCCATCCATTTGCGCTGCCAGATCGCATAGTCGGCGTATTGGATCGGCAAGGCTGCCAGGGTCGGCGCCTGACCGCTGCGGTGGGCAGCGTAGAGCTGGACCAGGTCGTTGACCATGATCCGAGCGGACGCGCCATCGCAAATGATGTGGTGCTGGGTCAGCACCAGCACATGGTCGTCCGCTGCCAGTTGCAGCAGCTTGACCCGCAGCAGTGGCCCTTGCTGCAGGTCGAACAGCCCGGCGATTTCGTCATCGATCAGGGCTGTGAGCGCGGACTCATCCAACACCACCACCGGCTCGATCGCCAGGCTCAAACGCGCCTGCACCACTTGTCGGGGCCCTTGTGCGCTGTCGACGAACACCGTACGCAGCACGTCGTGACGGGCCAGCAAGGCGTCGAAGCTGCGTTGCAGCGCAGGCAGGTCGAGAGCGCCGCGCAGGCGCAGCGCCGTGGGCACATGGTAGGCCGCGCTGTGGCGGTCCAGTTGCCAGAGGAACCACTGGCGCTCCTGGGCGTAGGACAGGTCGAGGGTCTCGAACTCGTCGCGCATCGCCGGGATCGGCAACGTCGCCAAGCTCATGTTTTTGCTGTGCAGCTTGTGCAGGAACGCTTGCCGTTGGGCGAGCGGTAAACGGATGAATCGCTGAACCAGAGACAGGTTATCGAGCTGAGTCATTCAAAGGGTCTCCAGGTCTGCCAGGAAGTCATGCATCTCACTCAGGTCTGCGCTGGAGTGAGGGGTCAGGTGGGCCGCCAGTTGTGCGGCGTAGTCGGCCAGGGACGTGGTGCTGAACAGCAAGTCCAGGGGCACCGCGGCGCCCTGTTCCATTTGCAGGCGCGCCGTCGCTTGCGTCGCCAGCAGGGAATGCCCACCCAGTTCAAAGAAGTTGTCGTCGCGCCCTACCCGTTCGAGCTTGAGCACGTCTTGCCAGATGTCGGCGATGCCCTGTTCGAGGGCGCCCTGTGGCGCCACGTAGGCACGCAGCAGTTGCTGGGCGTCCGGCAGCGGCAGGGCCTTGCGGTCGAGCTTGCCGTTGGGGGTCAACGGGAAGCGTTCGAGCAGCAGCCAGTGCGCCGGCATCATGTAGTCGGGCAGCAAGGGCGCGAGCTGCGCCTTGAGGGCTTCGCGCAGGGCCGTGGGTTCGGCAGTCTCTGGATCGGTGGCCACCAGGTACGCCACCAACTGCAGGCCGCCCGGCCCGGGTTGTGGCACCACCACGGCTTCGCGGATCGCTTCCTGGGCCAGCAGGCAGGCTTCGATTTCCCCCAGTTCGATGCGGAAGCCGCGGATCTTCACCTGATGGTCGACCCGGCCGATGTACTCGATCACGCCGTCGCCACGCTGGCGCGCCAGGTCACCGGTGCGGTACACCCGCGTGCCATTGCCGAACGGGTCCGGCAGGAATCGCTCGGCGGTCAGCGCCGCCCGGTCGTGGTAACCCCGCGCCAGGCCGTCGCCGCCAATCAACAGTTCGCCGATCAGCCCGACCGGGTTCGGCGCGAAATGATCGCCGACGACGTACAGCGACGTGTTGGCGATCGGCCGGCCGAGGTACGGCACGCGGTGCTCTTGAGTCAAGCGGTAGGCCGCCGACCAGATGGTGGTTTCGGTCGGGCCATACAGGTTCCAGACCTCGCCGGCGACATCGAGCAACCGCTCGGCCAGGTCCTCGGCCAACGCCTCGCCACCGCACAGGCATTTGCGCCCGGCCAACAAACCGGACGCCGGGTGGTCGAGCAACATGCGCCAGGTCGATGGCGTGGCCTGGACCACGCTGACCTGTTGCCGGTCGATGGTCTTGAGCAGCGCCTCGGGGTCGTGGGCACTCTGCTTGTCCACCAGCACCACACAGGCACCGCTCAACAGTGCGCCGTAGAGTTCCAGGCCGAAGATGTCGAACGAGAACGTGGTCAGCGACAGCACCCGGTCACGGGCGGCGATGCCCGGTTCACGGGCCATGCTGGCGACAAAGTTCACCAGCGCTTCATGACGCACCATCACGCCCTTGGGCTTGCCGGTGGAACCCGAGGTGTAGATGGCGTAGGCCAAGTGCTCCGCATCCAAGCGCGTCGCCGGCGCCTCGCCGGCATAACCGTCGAGCCAGCCCCCCTCCTGATCCAACACCAATGTCTTAACGCCAACCCCACCCCCTGTGGGAGCGAGC
>NZ_JACNDD010000158.1:0-14485 GCF_017351395.1 Pseudomonas sp. FW305-28 | reverse complement strand
TCGCGATGACGACGGCACAGCCGACATCGCCTCGCCGCAGGCTGACCCACCGCTATCGCGAGCAAGCTCGCTCCCACAGGGGGAAATGTGTTGAGTTGATCTAACCGGCCCCGCGCAAATGTTCCATCGCCCACACCGCCGCCTCCACCCGCGAGCGCAGGCCGAGCTTGTGCAGCAGGTTCTTCACATGGACCTTGACCGTGCCTTCGGTGATGCCCAGCTTGTGGCCGATGACCTTGTTGCTGTAGCCACCGGCGATGGTCTTGAGCACCTGGCGTTCGCGTTCGGTCAGTTCCACATCGGCCTGGCGCGGTGGCGAGCGCAGGGCCTGGGCCATGACGCGGGTCAGCCCGGGGCTGATCACCAGGGCACCGTTGAGGGCGTCGCGGATGTACTGGATCAGCAGCTCCGGCTCCATATCCTTGAGCAGGTAACCGTTGGCGTCCAGGCGCAGGGCATCGCGGATGTCGTCCTCGGCATCGGACACGGTGAACAACAGCACCTTGCCGGTGTAGTGCATGGCGCGCAGCCGGCGCAGGGTCTCGATGCCGTTCATCTGCGGCATGTTGTTGTCCAGCAACACCAGGTCGGGCTTGAGCGGTTCGATCAGGCTCAGGGCTTCTTCGCCGTGGCTGGCTTCGCCAACGATCTGCAAGTCGTCTTCGAGCTCGAGCATCTGGCGGATCCCGCGACGCATCATCGGGTGATCGTCGACCAGTAGCAGGGTGTGACGCAGGGGGGCGTTCATGTTGCGATGCCTTCGGTGGGTTGGCCCAGGAATTCCGGTTGGAAATGCACCTGGATACGGGTGCCCTGGGGTGTACGGGAGTGAATCTGCAGTTGGCCGTGCAGGCTGCGGGCCCGCTCGTTCATGATGTTCAGGCCATGGTGTTCGCGCTGGTCGACCTCGCCACTGAAGCCCCGGCCATCGTCTTCGATCGACAGGCGTACGGTCTCGCCTTCCTGGCGCAATTCGAGCCAGGCGTTCTCGGCATGGGCGTGGCGCAGGCAGTTGGACAGGGCTTCGCGGGTGATCTGCAGGATGTGGATCTGCTCGCTGGCCGACAGCTCGAAGGCCAGGGTGTCGACGAACAGGTGCACCTGGAAGTCCCCGCGGTTGGAGAACTCTTCGGCGGTGTCCTTGAGTTCCTCGACCAGGCCGTCGTCGTGGATTTGCAGGCGGAAGGTGGTGAGCAGCTCACGCAGTTGCCGATAGGCATTGTTCAGCCCCTCGCGCAGCTCGCCGGTGACGGTCTCCAGGGTTTGCACCGGTTCGCCCCGGCGCATCAGGGTCTGCATGCGGCTGACTTGCAGCTTCATGTACGACAAGGCCTGGGCCAGGGAGTCGTGCAGCTCGCGGGCAATGATCGTGCGTTCGTCGAGCAGCAGCAGGCGATGGTCCTGTTCGCGCTGGCGCTTGAGGGACAGCGACGTGCCGATCAGGTTGGCCAGGGCCTGGATCAATGCGGTTTCCCAGGGTTGCGCCGCGTGGCCATCGACGAAATGCGCCTTGAGCTCACCCAGTTCGGTGCCCTGGTTGCTGATGCTGAAGGCCTGCGGGCGGGCGGCGTTATGCCGGTGGCAACTGGCGCAATCGCTGCTGGCGCAGACCTGGCGGCTGGCGGCGCCATGCAGGGCCAGCAGGTGCCTGGCCGGGGCCTGCAATTGCCCTTGCAGGCACAGCGTCAGGCGCAACCCCGGCAAGCGCTGCTGGAATCGGCGGATCAGCTCATCCAGGCCTTCGGCATTGGCCTGTCGCGTCGCCAGGCTGCGACTGCTCTGGTACAGCAGTTCGAGGGCAGCGTTGGCCTGTTGCAGGTTCAGGGTCTTTTGCTGGACCTGGTTTTCCAGGGTGCGGTGGGATTGCTCGATGGTCTCGGCCATGGTGTTGAAACTGGTCGCCAACTGCCCCAGTTCATCCTCGGACTGATGGTTGACCCGCACCTGGAATTCGCCACGGCGAAAGCGCTGGGTGGCGTCCACCAGTTCCTGCAAGGGCGTGACCACGCCGTACTGCAATTCATACAGGCCGATCAGCAGGATGATCATGGTGCTGAACAGCGCCATGCCCTGGATCGTCTGTTGCCAGCCTTGTTTGTGTTCGCTCTGGCGTTGCAGCAGGGTGACGAACTGGTCCAGTTGCTCAACGAAAGAAGGGGCGCTGCTTTGGAAAAACGCCGAATCGCCGCGCTCGATGGCCGGGCGCAAGGTCTGGTTCCAGCGCTGGATGAGGTCGCGATAGCTCTTGTGCAGGGAGGTTTCCGGCCCATCTTCCAGCACGGCGCGCAGGGCCGGGCTGTCGAGGCGTTGTTGCAGGCTGTCGATGATCGCCGGGATGTCGTCGTTGGCCCCTGCCGCCAGTTTCCAGCTCAGGTGGTAGGTCTCCATGCGCACGGAGCCGGCGGTGTTGATGGCGGCGGCGTCGCCCTGGCTGAACCAGGCGATCAACCCGGCGCTCAAGGAACTGGCCAGGGCCAGGATGGCGATCAGGATCACCGCCAGCCCGGCGCGAGCGGGCAGGGAACTGCGCAGCCAACCCATCATCGACGTGGGCCGGGAAGGCAAAACGGTGAACCGAACATAGGGGGCGCCCTGGACCGGGGGGTGTAGCAGCCGATCCTGGGCGCACTACCTCTAAAGAGTTGCTGGCCGTTCCGTTTCCATAAAAGCCTCGGCCAACTGGATCAAGATATTGATAAACAAGGGGTTTCATCGATATCCAGGTCTACCTCCTTGGAGGTAGACGGGCCAAGCATAGGCCTGTACCGCCCCGAGGCACGTTGACCCAGGTCAAGTTTTCGCGGGGTTCCTGTCACTAGGCTGCGCTCAATCGAACTGACGGAGTGCATCGTGATGCGAGCGCAAGTGCAACAAGGGCTGGTACTAGGGATGAGTACCCTGGCCTTCACCGTGTGCTTCATGGTCTGGATGATGTTTGCCGTGCTCGGCGTTCCGATCAAGGAACTGCTGGCCCTCAACGAAACCCAATTCGGCCTGCTGGCCGCCACGCCGGTGCTGACCGGTTCGCTGGTGCGCTTGCCCCTGGGGCTTCTGACCGA
The DNA here is from genome assembly GCF_017351395.1 of Pseudomonas sp. FW305-28. Classification (NCBI taxonomy): domain Bacteria; kingdom Pseudomonadati; phylum Pseudomonadota; class Gammaproteobacteria; order Pseudomonadales; family Pseudomonadaceae; genus Pseudomonas; species Pseudomonas sp. FW305-28. The sequence goes on along the minus strand of NZ_JACNDD010000158.1, from coordinate 11,426 downwards.
CCGCTTCGGCGGACGGATCGTGTTCTTCCTGCTGATGCTGGCCTGTGTGTTGCCGCTGTACTTGATCACTCTAGCCACGGCCTTCTGGCAATTCCTGGTGCTGGGCCTGTTCGTCGGCCTGGCCGGCGGGTCGTTCTCGGTGGGCATCGCCTACGTCGCCAAGTGGTTCGACAAGCAGAACCAGGGTTTCGCCATGGGCGTCTTCGGTGCCGGCAACGCTGGTGCGGCGGTGACCAAGTTCCTCGCCCCGGCCCTGATCGCGTTCGGCTCCTGGCACCTGGTGCCCAAGGTGTTCAGCGCCATCCTGTTCATCACCGCGCTGTTGTTCTGGTTTCTCACCACCGAGAAAAAGGAACACAGCGGCACCGGCGGCGCCACCTTGCGCGAGCAGTTGAAAACCCTGAAAGAGCCGGCCGTGTGGCGCTACTGCCAGTACTACTCGATCGTGTTCGGCGGCTACGTGGCCCTGGCCTTGTGGATGACCAAGTACTACGTGCAGGAATACGGCTTCAGCCTGCAAAGCGCCGCGCTGTTGGCGGCGTGTTTCTCCCTGCCTGGCGGCGTGCTGCGGGCGGTCGGTGGCTGGATGTCCGACCGCTGGGGCGCCCAGAGCGTGACCTGGTGGGTGTTGTGGGTGAGCTGGATCTGTCTGTTCCTGCTGTCCTACCCCCAGACCCAACTGCAAGTGCAAACCGTCAACGGCATCGTCGACTTCCATATCGGCCTCAACGCCACGCTGTTCACCGTGCTGCTGTTCGTGATGGGCATCGCCTTCGCGTTCGGCAAGGCCTCGGTCTTCAAGTACATCGCCAATGATTACCCGAAAAACATGGGCGCAGTGTCCGGCATCGTCGGCTTGGCCGGCGGCTTGGGCGGGTTCGTGCTGCCCATCATGTTCGGCGCCCTGGTGGACCTCACCGGCGTGCGCTCGTCCTGCTTCATGTTGATGTACGGCGTGGTCTGGGTCTCCCTGACCTGGATGTACTTCAGCGAAATGCGCAAGCGCCCGCTGCTGGGTAAACAGTCGCCGGCCAGCCAATCCCCGTTTTCCAGCATTGCCCAAGGAGAAGAACATGTCCGTTCTGCAAACGCCTGAAAAAGGCCCGGTCATTCATGACTGGCGTCCGGAAGACCCTGCTTTCTGGGGCAGTAGCGGCAAGCTGACCGCCCGGCGCAACCTGTGGATCTCGATTCCTGCGCTGCTCTTGGCCTTCGCGGTCTGGATGGTCTGGAGCACGGTGATCGTGCGCCTCAACGCCATCGGCTTCAGCTTCACCACTGACCAGTTATTCTGGCTGGCGGCGCTGCCGGGGCTGTCCGGCGCGACCTTGCGCATCTTCTATTCGTTCATGGTGCCGATCTTCGGTGGCCGTCGCTGGACGGCCCTGAGCACCGCGTCGTTGCTGCTGCCGGCGCTGTGGATGGGCTTCGCGGTGCAGAACCCGGCCACGCCCTACAGCGTGTTCGTGCTGATCGCGCTGCTCTGCGGTTTTGGTGGCGGCAACTTCGCCTCGAGCATGTCCAACATCAGCTTCTTCTACCCCAAGTCTCAACAGGGCACCGCCCTGGGCCTGAACGCCGGGCTGGGTAATCTGGGCGTGTCGGTGATGCAGTTCAGCGTGCCCCTGGTGATCTCTTTCGGTGTGTTCGGCTTCATGGGCGGCCAGCCTCAGGTGCTGGCCGATGGCAGCTCGCTGTGGCTGCAGAACGCCGGTTTCATCTGGGTACCGTTCATCCTCGCCGTCACCTTGATTGCCTGGTTCGGCATGAACGATTTGTCCAGCGCTCGCGCGTCGTTCAGCGAGCAGGCGGTGATCTTCAAGCGCAAGCACAACTGGCTGATGTGCTGGTTGTACCTGGCGACCTTCGGTTCGTTCATCGGTTTCTCCGCCGCGTTCCCGCTGTTGATCAAGACCTCGTTCCCGGACGTCATCGCCCTGAAATTCGCCTTCCTTGGCCCGCTGGTGGGCGCGCTGGTACGGCCGCTGGGCGGTTGGCTGGCGGACAAGCTCGGCGGTGCGAAGGTTACCCTGTGGAACTTCGTGCTGATGATCGTGATGGTGTTCGGCGTCTTGCACTTCCTGCCCCAAGGTGGCCAGGGCGGCAACTTTTACGGCTTCCTGGGCATGTTCATGTTGCTGTTCATCACCACCGGCGTGGGCAACGGTTCCACATTCCGCATGATCCCGGTGATCTTCCGCACCCTGCATGAAAAAGCCGCCCTGGGGAAAAAGCCCGAGGTGCGCGAGCAAGCCATCAAGGACGCGGGCAAGGAGTCGGCGGCGGTGCTGGGTTTCAGCTCGGCCATGGGCGCCTTCGGTGCGTTCTTCATTCCTAAATCATTCGGCTCTTCGATGGCCCTGACCGGCGGCCCGGAGATGGCCTTCTACATGTTCGTCGGCTTCTACCTGAGCTGCATCGTGGTGACCTGGTGGTGGTACGCCCGCAAAGGCGCGGCGACACCCTGCTAAGACGAATTCAACTATTGCGTGGGCGGGGCGCAGACCCCGCGGAGCAAGCCTGAGAGGAAGACACTGTGAGTCATTTACTGGATCAACTGCGGTTCTTCAACCGCAAGCAAGGCGAGTTTTCAGACGGCCATGGCGAGACCCGCAAGGAGTCCCGCGACTGGGAAAACGTCTACCGTTCCCGCTGGCAGTACGACAAGATCGTGCGCTCCACCCATGGGGTGAACTGCACCGGTTCGTGCTCATGGAAAATCTACGTCAAGAACGGCCTGATCACCTGGGAAACCCAGCAGACCGACTACCCGCGCACCCGCAATGACCTGCCCAACCACGAACCACGGGGCTGCCCGCGTGGCGCGAGCTACAGCTGGTACATCTACAGCGCCAACCGGCTCAAGTACCCGAAGATCCGCAAGCCATTGCTCAAGCTGTGGCGCGAAGCCCGGCAGACCTTGCCGCCAGTGGAAGCCTGGGCCAGCATCGTCGAGAACAAGGCCAAGGCTGACTCGTACAAGAGCAAGCGCGGCATGGGTGGCTTCATCCGTTCCAACTGGGAAGAAGTCAACGAGATCATTGCCGCCGCCAACGTCTACACCGTCAAGACGCACGGCCCGGACCGGGTGGTGGGCTTCTCGCCGATCCCGGCCATGTCGATGGTCAGTTATGCCGCCGGCTCGCGTTACCTGTCGCTGATCGGTGGCGTGTGCCTGAGCTTCTATGACTGGTACTGCGACTTGCCGCCCGCTTCGCCAATGGTGTGGGGCGAGCAGACCGACGTGCCGGAATCGGCCGACTGGTACAACTCCAACTACATCATTGCCTGGGGCTCCAACGTCCCGCAGACCCGTACCCCCGACGCCCACTTCTTCACCGAGGTGCGCTACAAGGGCACCAAGACCGTGGCGATCACCCCGGACTACTCGGAAGTCGCCAAGCTCACCGACCTGTGGCTCAACCCCAAGCAGGGCACCGACGCCGCGCTGGCCCAGGCCTTCAACCATGTGATCTTCAAAGAATTCCACCTGGACAAGCCCAGCGCCTATTTCACCGAGTACGCCAAGCGCTACACCGACCTGCCAGTGCTGGTGATGCTCAAGCCGATGCTTGGCGCGGCGCCGGGCGCGGGTTACCAGCCAGACCGTTTCCTGCGGGCCAGTGACTTGACCGACAACCTCGGCCAGGAGAACAACCCGGAATGGAAAACCATCGCCCTGGATGCCAGTGGCGAACTGGTCTCGCCCCAAGGCTCCATCGGCTATCGCTGGGGCGAGAAGGGCAAGTGGAACATCCTTCCCCGCGAAGGCGGCGAGGGGCGTGAGATCGACCTCAAGCTGAGCCTGATCGGCGGCGACGTCGCCGAGGTGGCCTTCCCGTACTTCGCCGGCGAAGCCCAGGAGTACTTCCAGCATGTGGCCGGTGACGCGGTGCAGTTCCGGCGGGTACCGGTGCACAGCGTGGTGCTGGCCGACGGCAGCGTGGCGAAAGTCGCCACCGTGTTCGACCTGTCGGCGGCCAACCTGGCCATCGACCGTGGCCTGGGTGGCGCCAACGTCGCCAAGGACTACGACGACGCCTCGGTGCCCGGCACCCCGGCCTGGCAGGAGCAGATCACCGGTGTGAGCCGCGAGAAGGCGATCCAGATCGCCCGCGAGTTCGCCGACAACGCCGACAAGACCCGTGGACGCTCGATGATCATCGTCGGTGCGGCGATGAACCACTGGTACCACATGGACATGAACTACCGCGGGCTGATCAACATGCTCATGCTCTGCGGTTGCGTCGGTCAGACCGGCGGTGGCTGGGCCCACTATGTGGGCCAGGAAAAACTCCGTCCGCAATGCGGCTGGCTGCCCCTGGCCTTCGGCCTGGACTGGAACCGTCCGCCACGGCAGATGAACGGCACCAGCTTCTTCTATGGCCACAGTTCGCAATGGCGCCACGAGAAGATGAGCATGCACGACGTGCTCTCGCCCCTGGCCGACAAATCGCAGTTCCCCGAGCACGCCCTGGACTACAACATCCGCGCCGAACGGGCTGGCTGGTTGCCGAGCGCGCCGCAACTCAACACCAACCCGCTGCACATCTGCCGCGAGGCCGCCGCCGCGGGCCTGGAACCCAAGGACTACGTGGTCAAGTCGCTGCAGGACGGTTCCCTGCGCTTTGCCTGCGAACAGCCGGACAGCCCGGTGAACTTCCCGCGCAACATGTTCATCTGGCGTTCCAACTTGCTGGGCTCCTCGGGCAAGGGCCACGAGTACATGCTCAAGTACTTGCTGGGCACCAAGAACGGCGTGATGAACGAAGACATCGGCCATAGCACCGAGTGCAAGCCCACCGAAGCCGAGTGGGTCGACGAAGGCGCCATCGGCAAGCTCGACCTGGTGACCACCCTGGACTTCCGCATGTCCTCGACCTGTGTGTATTCCGACATCGTCTTGCCGACCGCGACCTGGTACGAAAAAGACGACATGAACACCTCGGACATGCACCCGTTCATCCACCCGCTGTCGGCCGCCATCGATCCGGCCTGGGAGTCGCGTTCGGACTGGGAAATCTACAAAGGCATCGCCAAGGCGTTTTCCGCCATGTCGGTCGGCCACCTGGGCGTGGAAAAAGACCTGGTCACCGTACCGTTGATGCACGACAGCGTCGGCGAGCTGGCCCAACCCTTTGGCGGCACCGACTGGAAAAGCGCCGGTGTGGCGCCGGTACCGGGCAAGAACGCACCGAACCTGCAGGTGGTGGAGCGCGACTACCCGAACATCTACAAGCAGTTCACCTCCCTGGGCCCAATGCTCGAGAAGCTCGGCAATGGCGGCAAGGGCATCAACTGGAACACCGAGACTGAAGTGAAATTCCTCGGCGAACTGAACCACAAGGAAGTCGAGGCCGGCATCAGCCAAGGGCGGCCAAAAATCGACAGCGCCATCGACGCCGCCGAAGTGATCCTGTCCCTGGCCCCGGAAACCAACGGCCATGTCGCGGTGAAAGCCTGGGCAGCGCTGTCGGAATTCACCGGTATCGACCACAGCCACCTGGCCGTCTCCAAGGAGCACGAGGCCATTCGTTTCCGCGACATCCAGGCCCAACCGCGCAAGATCATTTCCAGCCCGACCTGGTCCGGCCTGGAAGACGATCACGTCAGCTACAACGCCGGCTACACCAACGTCCATGAGTCGATCCCATGGCGCACCATCACCGGTCGCCAGCAGTTCTATCAGGATCACCCGTGGATGCAGGCGTTCGGCGAACAGCTGATGAGCTACCGGCCACCGGTCAACACCCGCACCATCGCCGGCGTGAAGGGCAAGCGCAGCAATGGCGAGACCGAGATCGTCCTGAACTGGATCACCCCGCACCAGAAGTGGGGCATCCACAGCACCTACAGCGACAACCTGCTGATGCTCACCTTGAGCCGTGGCGGGCCGATTGTCTGGCTCTCGGAAATCGACGCCAGGCGCGCCGGTATCGAGGACAACGACTGGATCGAATGCTTCAACGTCAACGGCGCATTGACCGCCCGTGCGGTGGTCAGCCAGCGGGTCAAGGAAGGCATGGTGATGATGTACCACGCCCAGGAACGAATCGTGAACGTACCCGGTTCCGAAACCACCAAGACCCGTGGCGGCCACCACAACTCGGTGACCCGCGTGGTGCTCAAGCCTACCCACATGATTGGTGGCTACGCCCAGCAGGCCTATGGCTTCAACTATTACGGCACGGTCGGATGCAACCGCGACGAGTTCGTCGTGGTGCGCAAGATGTCCAAGGTCGATTGGCTCGACGGTTCCAGTGGCGATGATCTGCCGCGTCCACTGCCGACTGATATCGAGGAGAACTGAGATGAAGATTCGCTCACAAATCGGCATGGTCCTGAACCTGGACAAATGCATCGGCTGCCACACCTGCTCGATCACCTGCAAGAACGTCTGGACCAGCCGCGAAGGCATGGAATACGCCTGGTTCAACAACGTCGAATCCAAGCCGGGCATCGGCTATCCCAAGGAGTGGGAAAACCAGGACAAGTGGAAGGGCGGCTGGGTCCGCAACGCCGACGGTTCGATCAACCCGCGCATCGGCGGCAAGTTCCGCGTGCTGGCGAACATCTTCGCCAACCCGGACCTGCCCAGCCTGGACGATTACTACGAACCGTTCGACTTCGACTACCAGCACCTGCACACCGCGCCACTGGGCGAGCATCAACCCACCGCACGCCCGCGTTCGCTGGTGTCTGGCAAGCGCATGCAGAAAATCGAATGGGGCCCGAACTGGGAGGAAATCCTCGGTACCGAGTTCGCCAAGCGGCGCAAGGACAAGAACTTCGACAAGATCCAGGCGGACATCTACGGCGAGTACGAAAACACCTTCATGATGTACCTGCCGCGCCTGTGCGAGCACTGCCTGAACCCGGCGTGCGCGGCATCGTGCCCGAGCGGCGCGATCTACAAGCGCGAGGAGGACGGCATCGTCCTGATCGACCAGGAGAAGTGCCGCGGCTGGCGCATGTGCATCAGCGGCTGCCCGTACAAGAAGATCTATTTCAACTGGAAAAGCGGTAAGTCGGAAAAATGCATCTTCTGCTACCCGCGCATCGAAGCCGGGATGCCGACGGTCTGCGCTGAAACCTGCGTCGGCCGCATCCGTTACCTCGGTGTGCTGTTGTATGACGCCGACCGTATCAGCGAAGTGGCGAGCACCGCCGATGAGAAGGACCTGTACGAGAAGCAACTGGAGATTTTCCTCGACCCCAACGACCCGGCAGTGATTCGCCAGGCCCTGGCCGATGGCGTGCCACAGTCGGTGATCGACTCGGCGCAACGCTCGCCGGTCTACAAAATGGCCGTGGATTGGAAACTTGCGCTGCCGCTGCACCCGGAATACCGCACCTTGCCAATGGTCTGGTATGTGCCGCCACTGTCGCCGATCCAGAACGCTGCCGCCGCCGGTACCGTGGGCATGAACGGGGTGATCCCGGATGTCGACAGCCTGCGCATTCCGCTGCGTTACCTGGCGAACATGCTCACCGCCGGTGATGAAAAACCGGTCAAGCGCGCCCTCAAGCGTCTGCTGGCGATGCGGGCCTACAAGCGTTCCGAGCAGGTCGACGGCGTGCAGGACCTGCAAGTGCTGGCCGACGTCGGCTTGAGCGTGAACCAGGTGGAAGAGATGTACCGCTACCTGGCCATCGCCAACTACGAAGACCGTTTCGTCGTACCGAGCGCCCACCGTGAAGACGCCATGAGCGATGCGTTCGCCGAACGCTCCGGTTGTGGTTTCAGCTTCGGCAGCGGCTGCAGCGGCAGCTCCGACACCAACATGTTCGGCGGCAAGAAGGCCAATCGTCGCGACGTGATCAAAACCGTGCAGTTGTGGGAGGAATGAACATGCGCATTCTCAAGGTGATTTCGTTGCTGCTCGATTATCCGACCGAGACCCTGGTGGCCGGTCGCGACGAGCTGGAGCAGGCCATTGCGCAAGCGCGGGAGATCAGTCCCCAGCAGCGCGCCGGGCTGTTCGAATTGCTGGAAGTGATCTGCGGCAAGGACTTGATGGACGGCCAGGAACACTACGGCGCGCTGTTCGGCCGGGGCCGTTCGCTGTCGCTGCTGTTGTTCGAACATGTCCATGGCGAGTCCCGCGACCGGGGCCAGGCCATGGTGGACATGATGGCGCAATACGAAGAGGCCGGTTTCGCCATCGGCGTCAAAGAGTTGCCTGACTACATCCCGCTGTACCTGGAGTTTCTCTCCACCCGCGAAGACCTCGAGGCCCGTGAGGGCCTGGCGGATGTGGCGCACCTGCTGGCCTTGCTCGCGGCGCGCCTGGACGAGCGTGAAAGCGTCTACGCCAGTTGCTTCCGGGCCTTGTTGCAAATCGCCGGGGCCGAACCCCAGGTGGCGGTGGCCGAGTTGCGTGAGCAAGTGAAGGCCGAGCCCCGGGACGACTCCCTCGAAGCCCTGGACAAGATCTGGGAAGAAGAGCAGGTGGATTTCATGAAGGCCGAACAGCAGGACCGTTGCAGTTCACTGCCCAGCGCGCCAGGCAAGGCGCGGGACGAAAGTGCAGTGCCGTTGCACTGGGTGGATTTTCAGCATGAAGGGCGGGCCGCAGCGCCAGCCGGGGAGGTGGGCAATGTCTAAATGGGATCTGTTGTTGTTCGGGGTCTACCCCTATGTCGCTTTGGCGATTTGCCTGCTCGGCAGCTGGGCACGGTTCGATCTGTCCCAGTACACCTGGAAGGCCGGTTCCAGCCAGATGCTGAACAAGCGCGGCATGCGCGTGGCGAGCAACCTGTTTCACGTTGGCGTGCTGTTCGTGTTGGCCGGGCACTTCGTCGGCCTGCTGACGCCGGCGGCGATCTACCACCATGTGCTGAGCACTGAGAACAAGCAGTTGCTGGCGATGGTTTCCGGTGGGTTCTTCGGCGTGCTGGGCCTGATCGGCCTGGTGATGCTGCTCAACCGCCGCTTGACCGACCCACGGGTGCGCGCCACCTCCAATGTCTCGGACATCCTCGTGCTGGTGGTGTTGCTGGTGCAACTGGTACTGGGGCTGATGACCATCGTCGCATCCACCGCCCATATGGACGGCTCGGTGATGGTGATGCTGGCCGACTGGGCCCAGAACACCGTGCTGTTGCGGCCGGTGGAAGCCGCTACCGCGATAGCGCCGGTGGGCCTGGTCTACAAGCTCCACGTGGTGCTGGGCTTGACCCTGTTCGTGCTGTTCCCGTTCACCCGTCTGGTTCACATCGTCAGTGCGCCGGTCTGGTACCTGGGGCGTCGTTATCAAATCGTTCGGCAGAAGTTCTGAGGAGAAGATCATGGCGAGTGGATGCGGATGTGGCGGTGGTAGCGGTGGCGGTGGTTGCGGTTCCTCGGCAAAAGTGCCGCCGGTGGTCGATGTGGAGCCCGTAGGGGCGGTGCAGTTCGAGCCGGCCCAGGCCGGGCCGGTGGTGGAAGATCAAGCGCCAGAGTTGATTGCCAGCAGTGAGCAGGAGTGGCCGATCATCAGCGTCAACGGGGTGTCGATCACCCCGCAGGCGATGGCCCAGGAGCTGCAATATCACCCGGCCGACAGTCGCGAGGACGCGGTGTACCAGGCCGCTCGGGCCCTGGTGATCCGCCAATTGCTCCAGCAGCGTATCGCCGAGTTGGGCCTGGCGCTGCAGGTCGGTGCCGGTGAAAACGAAGAAGAGGCAGCCACGCGGCTGTTGCTCGAACGCGAGGTGCAGGTGCCGCAGTGTGACGAGGCCACCTGCCTGCGTTACTACGAAAGCAACCGGGCGCGCTTTCACAGCGCGCCGTTGCTGGCGGTGCGGCACATCCTGCTCGAATGTGCGCCGGACGATGCCGAGGCCCGCAGCCTGGCCCATGTCCAGGCCGAGCTGCTACTGGAGCGGCTGGACCAGTTCCCGGGCAGCTTCGCCGAGCTGGCGCTGAAGTATTCGGCGTGTCCGTCCAAGGAGCAGGGCGGGTCGCTGGGGCAGATCAGCAAGGGCCAGACCGTGCCTGAACTGGAGCGCCAATTGTTCACCCTGCCGGCGGGCCTGGCGGGCAAGCCGCTGGAAAGTCGCTACGGCTGGCATGTGATCAGCATCGACCAGCGCATCGATGGTCAGCCGTTGCCGTATGAGGCCGTGGCGACAGCGATTCGTACGCAGTTGCAGCAGGGCGTTTGGCAAAAGGCGCTGGTGCAATACCTGCAAACCCTGATCGGTGCGGCGGATATTCGCGGTATTCACCTTCAGGGCGCCGACTCGCCGCTGGTGCAGTGAGCACAGGTTCAATCGGGAGATCTTCATGAACGCGGTGTTGCAGGACGGATTTGGGCGCCAGATCGATTATTTGCGGATGTCGGTGACCGATCGTTGTGATTTTCGTTGTGTGTATTGCATGGCGAAAAACATGACCTTCCTGCCGCGTCAGCAAGTCTTGACCCTGGAAGAATTGCAGCGCCTGGCGCGGCTGTTCGTCGGCCTGGGGGTGAAGAAAATCCGCCTGACCGGTGGCGAGCCACTGATTCGCCCGGGCATCGTCGGGCTATGTCGCGACATCGCGGCACTGCCCGGCCTGCGGGAACTGGTGATGACCAGCAACGGCTCGCAGTTGGGGCGTCTGGCCCAGCCGCTGGTCGAGGCTGGGGTCAAGCGCATGAACATCAGCCTCGACAGCCTCGACGGTGAGCGTTTTCGGGCGATCACCCGTAACGGCAACCTCGATCAAGTGCTGGCAGGGATTGAAGCGGCGAAGGTCGCCGGGTTCGAGCGGGTCAAGTTGAATTGCGTGGTGATGAAAGGACGCAACTTCGATGAGGTCCCGGCGCTGGTGCAGTACGCCATCGATCAACGCATCGACATCAGTTTTATCGAGGAGATGCCGTTGGGGGAGGTGGGGCGTTCCCGGGGTGAGTCGTTCTGTTCCAGCGATGAGGTCCGGGCGGAGATCGCTCGCCATCACCGGCTGCTGGACAGCACCGAAAACAGCGGCGGGCCGGCGCGTTATGTGCGCCTGGAGCGTCATCCGGATACCCGGATCGGTTTCATTTCGCCCAACACCCATAACTTCTGCGCCAGTTGCAACCGCGTGCGCATGACTGTCGAAGGGCGTTTGCTGTTGTGCCTGGGGCAAGAAGACTCCCTTGACCTGCGTGGCTTGCTGCGACGTTATCCGCTGGACGATCAACCGGTGATCCAGGCGGTGCAGCAGGCGTTGCGCGGCAAGCCATTGCGGCATGACTTCAACCCGGGTGGGGAGGTGCAGATTGTGCGGTTCATGAATATGAGTGGGGGGTAAGGGTTTACGCGGACCCCGTGGCGTGGGAGCTTGCTCACGCTGGGTTGCGTAGCAGTCCTGTTCTGGGTGCTGGGGTGCTGGGGTGTTGGGGACATATCCGTTTCTGCGGTAACGGCCACTTAGGGTTCCGCCCTGACGGCGGGTCACTTTCGAAAAGCGCGAA
>NZ_JACNDD010000157.1:0-14712 GCF_017351395.1 Pseudomonas sp. FW305-28 | reverse complement strand
CATGCCCGCCTGCCCGGTCGCCGCTCGCGCCGAAGCCACCACGCCGGCCAAGCCCGCCAGCAACCCGGCAATGCTGTAGACGATCACCAGGTGGCGCTTGACGTTGATGCCCGAGGTCCGCGCCGCCTGCATGTTGCCGCCAATGGCGTAGGTGTACTTGCCGTACTTGGTGTAGCGCAGGGCGATGTGGAAGATCACCGCCACCACCAGGAAGATGATCACCGGCATGGCGCCATGGCCGATCGCGGTGTAGGAATCGGACAACATGCTCACCGGCTGGCCTTCGGTGTAGTAGCGCGCCAGGCCACGGGCCGAGACCATCATGCCGAGGGTGGCGATGAATGGCGGGATGCCGGTAATGGCAATGATGCTGCCGTTGATCGCCCCGGCCAGCAGCCCCACCCCGAGCCCCGCCACCACCGGGATCCACACCGGCAAATCCGTCAGCGAGGGAAACACCGCCCGGGCGAAGTCCGAGGTCTGGGCCAGGCTGGCGGCGATCATCGCCGACAACGCCAGCACCGAGCCGGACGACAAGTCGATACCGGTGGTGATGATCACCTGGGTCACGCCGATGGCCAGCAGGCCGATGATCGACACTTGCAGGATCATCAACACCAGGCGCTGGGAGTTCATCAGGAAACTCTGGTCACGCATGATCCAGCCGAACATTTCGAACACCAGGCCGATGCCGATCAGCACCAGGAAGATGCTCAGTTCCGTCGGCAGGCGCCGCCGGGACCTGGTCGGTGCTGCCGCGGGTTTGTTTTCCAGTATCGCGTTCATAGCCATTCACCTTTTTATTCTTTGTCCAGGGCGCTCGTCGCCGCTGGGCGCCGCCGTTGCTCTTGAACAGGGCCGCTTCGCGCCCCAGCGGGAGCAAGCTCCCTCGCCACGGGAATATTGCTCGATGTCACTTCTCTACCAGCAGGCAATCAGGACAAGCCCGAAGCCAGTTGCATCACTCGTTCCTGGGTCGCTTCGCTGCGGTCGAGGGTGCCCATCAGGTCACCTTCGTGCATCACCATCACCCGGTCGCTCATGCCCAATACTTCCGGCAGTTCCGAGGAAATCATGATCACCGCCATGCCTTCGCTGGCGAGGTAGGAAATCAGCCGATAGATCTCGGCCTTGGCGCCCACATCGATGCCGCGGGTCGGCTCGTCGAGAATCAGGATGCGCGGGTTGGTCATCAGCCAGCGCGCCAGCAGCGCTTTCTGCTGGTTGCCGCCGGACAAGGTATCGATGCACTGTTCCAGCGACGGGGTCTTGACCCGCAGCTTCTTGCACATGTCCTCACACAAGGCGCGCAGGGCTTTCTGCTGGATGAAACCGTTGCCGACGTAATGGGGCAGCACCGCCATCTCCATGTTCTCCAGCACCGACAGGCACGGGAACAGGCCGCTGAGCTTGCGGTCCTCGGTCAACAGCGCGAAGCCCTTCTCGATGGCCATGTGGGGGTCGCTGATGCGCACGGGTTGGCCGTCCAGCCGGATCTCGCCGCCAGTGCTCGGGGTCACGCCGAAAATCGCCTCGGCCACGTTGGTCCGGCCCGAGCCCATCAACCCGGCGATGCCCAGGATCTCCCCGGCATGCAGGTCGAAGGACACGCCTTTGAAAATGCCGTCCAGGCTCAGGTCGCGCACCGACAGCACCAACTCACCGATGGGTTGCTCCCGCACCGGGAACAACTGGCTCAGTTCGCGCCCGACCATCATCGAAATCAGGCTGTCGCCATCCATGCTGTCGGCCCGTTGCAGGCCGATGTAGGCGCCGTCGCGAAACACCGCCACTTCATCGGCGATGGCGAACACTTCGTTCATCTTGTGGGTGATGTAGATGATGCCCTTACCCTGGGACTTGAGGTCGGCAATGATCGAGAACAGGTGGGCGACTTCGGTCTCGGTGATGGCCGAGGTCGGCTCGTCCATGATCAGGATGTCGGAGTCATACGAAACGGCCTTGGCAATCTCCACCATCTGCCGCTCGGCGATGCTCAGGTTGCCCACCTGCTCCTCGGGATCGAGCTTGATGCGCAGGCGCTCCAGCAGCCGGGCGGTGCAACGGTGCATCTCGCCATGGTCGACCATGTGCAGGCCGTTGAGCTGCTCGCGGCCGATCCAGATGTTTTCGGCGATGCTCATGTGGGGCATCAGGTTCAGTTCCTGATGGATCATCGCGATGCCGGCCTGCAACGCCGCCAGCGGCGTGTCGAACGTCACCGGCTTGCCGCGCAGGCGCAGTTCACCGGCGTCGGGCTGATAGATGCCGGCGATGATCTTCATCAAGGTCGATTTGCCCGCACCGTTCTCGCCCATCAGGGCCAGCACGGAACCGGGGCGTACCCGCAATTGAACATCGGACAGGGCCACCACACCGGGAAAGCCCTTGCTGACATTGACGACTTCCAGCAGGTACGGCTCATCAAGTGATACATCCGGCTGGAAAGTCATGGCCGGGGCGCTCGAAGCAGTCGCTGAAGCGAACATGATCAGGTACTCCCTCGGCAAGGTCGGCGTTGCAACCTTGCCTGCTTATTGTTGTGGTGGGACCGGGTTGAACGTCACTTGAACTGATCGACGTTTTCCGGCGTGATCAGGCGGTACGGCACCCAGACAGCCTGCTCGACCGGCTGCTTCTTGACCATTTTCACCGCCGTGTCGATCGAACCATCGGCCTGGCCCTTGGCGTCCTGGAACACCGAGACCGCCATTTCGCCTTTCTTGATCGCGTTCAAACCGTCCGGCGTGCCATCGACCCCGGCAATCAACACGCTTCCTTTCTCGGTGCCCGCTTGCTTGAGTGCCATCGCGGCGCCAATGGCCATCTCGTCGTTGTTGGCCACCACCGCCTGGAACTCGCGTCCCTGGGTCAGCCAGTCGTTGACCAGGGTCATGCCCTTGTCGCGCAACCAGATGCCGGTCTGTTCCTGTTCGATCTTGATGCCCGGGTACTTGGCCAGCACGTCCTTGACGCCCTTGGTGCGGTTGGCGGTGGAGTTGTTGGCCAGGTCACCCAAGAGGATCACGATGTTGCCCTTGCCGCCCATTTTTTCAGCCAGGTATTGCATCTGCATGCGACCGGCTTCCAGGTCGTCGGAGGCCACGGTGACCACGCCTTCCGGTAACTTCGGATCGTCCGGGCGGCGGTTGACGTACACCAGCGGGATGCCGGCCGCCACGGCGGCCTTGGTGATGCGCTGGGTCGCGGCGGTGTCCACCGGGTTGACGATGAGCGCATCGACCTTCTGGCTGATGAAGCTTTCCACCTGGCTCAGCTGCTTGACCACGTCGCTGCGGGCATCTTCGAACTGCAGGGTGACGCCGTCCGGCAGGGACTTGGCTTTCTTGTCCATGGATTCGCGCAGGTAGGTCAACCAGGTGTCATCAAACTGGGACATGCTGACGCCGATCTTCAGGTCCGCCAGGGCAGCGCCGCTGGTGAGCATCAACGACAGGGCCAGCGAGGCGATACGGGTCTTGGTCTTCATGAACGGTCTTTCTCCACTTTTTTGTTGGTTTTATGGATAAGGCGTAGCGGATCAGGAACGGGGCAAGCGCACGATGGGCGCGCCGGGCATGCAACAGACCACGGCGCCGTTGCGCTGGATACACAGGGATTCGAACAGAGGAAAGGCTGCGGACAGGCGCAGCAGACGTGGCAGGTGAAACGCAGAGCGGCTGAAGGTTTTCATCGACGGTACCTAGCTGTGTTTCTTGTTTTTGTTTCGTCTGTCATCCGTTCAAGGCTGGCTTGGCGGAAGACAAACAGGGTTGTCGGTAACCTGGAATCGACTTTATTGGAAAATATTTTCCATATCAACTGATTTTAGAATTTTATTCGTTTTTTTATTCCATGACCCACTGGAGTGGACAACCGCACCACTTCGCCCTGCCCGGCACTCTGCCTGGCGGCGTCGAGGATGCGGGTGGTCGCCAACGCATCACGGGCCTCCACCGGCAGCGGGCCAGTGCCCTGCAACGCGCTTTGCAAGTGTTGGTAGAACGTCAGCCAGCAGCCACGCTCCGAGGTCACCCGCTCGCGCTCGGTGCCGTGTTCGAACCAGCCCCAGCGCCGATGTTCTTCAGCCCCCCAGCGCTCGCCCTCGGTCGCTGGGCTCAGGCCGGCCAATGCCTGAGCCTCCTGCCCGTCCAAGCCGTCGACGGTGTAGCAGCCCTGGGTGCCGTTGACCCGAAAGCGCGGACGCGGTGCGTTTTGCACGCAATTGCCGCTCAAGTGGGAGACTACGCCGCTGGCATGAGTCAAGGACATGAAGAAACCGTTGTCGAACACCTGGTCCGGCTGTCGGTAGTCCAGCTCGGCGTAGACCCGCACCACCGGCCCGAACAGTTGCAGCGCCTGGTCCACCAAGTGGCTGCCCAAATCGCGCAGGAACCCACCACCGCTGCCTTTGCCTACCGAGGTTGGCGAATAACGTTCGACACTCGACTCGAAACGAATGACTTGCCCGAGCGCCCCGGAGGCCAATAGTTTGCGCAGGGTCAGGAAATCCGAATCCCAGCGGCGGTTCTGGTACACGCTCAAGGGCACCTTGCGACGTTCGGCGGCCAACACCATCGTCTCGGCCTGCGCGGCGTCAGGGGCGAACGGTTTGTCGCTGACCACCGCCACGCCGAGTTCGATGGCCTGCATCACAATGGCCGGGCGACCGTCCAAAGGCGTGGACACCACCACCGCATCGACACCGGCCGCTACCAATTGTTCGAGGGTGTCGAAGGCCTGGGCCTGCGGGTGATCGCTGGCCAATTGTTGGCGGCGCTCGGCGGACCGGGTCACCACGCCGACGAACGTAGCCCCCGGCAGACTGCTGATCAGCGGCGCATGAAAGAACCGCCCACCCTTGCCGTAGCCGACTAGTCCGATTCGCATGAAAGCTCCTTGTTAATCACTGAATGAATGCAATCCCTGTGGGAGCTGAGCTTGCTCGCGAAGACGGCGATACATTCAACATTGATGTCGACTGACACTACGCCATCGCGAGCAAGCTCAGCTCCCACCATTTGACCGAGTACCTTTGAGGGAACGCAGTCGACTGTGGGAGCGGGCTTGCTCGCGAAGACGGCGGACCAGCCTTCATCAGGTTGACTGACCCACCGCTATCGCGAGCAAGCTCGCCCCCACCATTTGACTGCACACCCACAGGGGGATTGGGGTTAGCCGTAGAAACGCGGGCGCTCGGGCAGCTCGACCTTGACGATCTGCCCGCTCTGCTGCGCTTCGACACAGGCATCCGCCGCCACCGCCGCCGCAAACCCATCCCAGGCCGATGGCCCACCCACTTGCCCGGCACGCACACCGTCGATGAAGGCCTGCAACTCGACGTCATAAGCGGCGATGAAGCGGTCCTTCCAATCCATCAGGATCGCATTGGACAGCTTGGCGCCGCTGCGCAGTTGCACCTGGGACGGTTCCGGCAGCTTGGCGATGCCGGTCTCCCCCACCACTTCGCACTGGATGTCATAGCCGTACTGGCAATTGACGAACACCTCGACGTCGATGCGCGTGCCCCGGGCGGTTTCCAACAGGACGATCTGCGGGTCCCGCAAGTGAGCCAGGGCCTTGCTGGTCTTGCGTGGGAACACCACCTGCACCGACACGTAGTCATCGGCCAACAACCAGCGCAACACATCCAGCTCGTGGATCAAGGTGTCGGTGATCGCCATGTCGGTCTTGTAGTTCTCGCCCACGCTCGGGTTGCGGTGGGCGCAGTGCAGCATCAGCGGCTCACCGATCTGGCCACTGTCGATCACCGCCTTGAGCGCCCGATAGCCTTCATCGTAGGGGCGCATGAAACCGACTTGCACCAGGCGCTTGCCATGGGCCACTTCGGCCTCGACGATCTTGCGGCAACCTTCGGCCGTGACCGCCAGTGGCTTTTCACAGAACACCGGTTTGCCCGCCGCAATCGCCGCCAGCACGAATTCTTCATGGCTCGGGCCCCAGGAGGTGACAAGGATCGCCTCCACGTCCGGCGCCTTGATCAACGCATGGCCGTCAGGGTAGACCTCGGCGGTCAGCTTGAGATCGGCAACGACCTTGGCCGCTTGTTGCAGGTTGATGTCGGTCACCGCCACCACCTGGCTGTTGAGCAAGGTCTGGCTGCAACGACGGATATGGTCCTGGCCGATGGCCCCGGTGCCGATGACGCCCAGCTTCAAAGACATGTAGAACTCCTTTCGTAGGGTTGGGGCAATCAGTATTGACGGGCCTTGGCCAGTCGTTCATTGAGGGTCTTGGCGACGGCATCGGTGCGGGCGCTGGTGGAGACTTGCGCCACGCCCACACGCCACCACGACAGGTAGCTGTGAATCATGGTCTTGGGCAGGACCTTGATGTCGATCAAGGTGGAGACCGTCTGGCGCCGCGCATCCGCCAGGGCCGCGCGCAGCTCCTCCAGGGTCGTCGCCTTGTAGGTCTTGCAGCCGTAGGCCGCGGCACTCATGGCGAAGTCCACCGGCACGAAGGCGCCGTCGAGCTTGCCGGTGTCCGGGTTGCGGAAACGGAACTCGGTGCCGAAGCTGTCCATGCCATTTCCCATCTGCAGATTGTTGATGCAGCCGAAGGCCATGTTGTCCAGCAGCACCACGTTGATCTTGCGGCGCTCCTGGATCGAAGTCGCCAGTTCCGAGTGCAGCATCATGTAGGAGCCATCGCCCACCAGGGCGTACACCTCTTTATCGGGCTCGGCGAGTTTCACGCCCAAGGCCGCGTTCACCTCATAACCCATGCACGAATAGCCGTACTCGACGTGATAGGTGTTCACGCCCTTGCTGCGCCAGGCGCGCTGCAAGTCGCCGGGCAAGCTGCCGGCGGCGGCGACGATAATCGCATCGTCGGCCAGGGTTTCGTTGAGGGTGCCCAGCACGCGGCTCTGGGTCAGGCAGGAACCGGTGAGTTCGATGAATTCGCGAAACACCGCCGGATCCATGTGGTCGTCGATTTCCGGGAGGAACTCCTCGGCTTGATAATCGGCCTGGTAGATCCGATCGACCTCGGCGCCCAACTGGGCCTTGGCGTCGGCGATCTGCCCGCCCCATTCAGCGCGATAGTCGCCCAGCGCGGCGGACAGTGACTCCAGGCCCGAGCGGGCGTCGGCCAGCAGCTGCACGCCGTCGAGCTTCAAGGCGTCGCAGGGGCTGATGTTGAGGTTGAGGAACTGCACATCCGGGTGCTGGAACAACCATTTGGAGCCGGTGGTGAAATCGCTGTAGCGCGTGCCGATGCCGATGATCAGGTCGGCTTTCTTGGCCAGCAGGTTCGCCGCCAGGCAACCGGTTTCACCGACGCCGCCGACGTTCAGCGGGTGGCTGGACACCACGGCGCTCTTGCCGGCCTGGGTCTCGGCGAAGGGAATGTCGAAACGCTCGGCGAAGGCCTGCAACGCGGCGTTGGCACCGGAGTAGCGCACCCCGCCGCCACAGATGATCAACGGTCGGCGCTTGCCCTTGAGCAGCGCCCGGGCGTCGCCGAGCATTGCCTCGGTGGCCGGACGGCGGTCGATGCGGTGCACGCGTTTTTGCAGGAAGTAGTCCGGATAATCGTAGGCTTCGGCCTGTACGTCCTGGGGCAGCGCCAGGGTCACCGCGCCGGTTTCAGCCGGGTCGGTGAGCACGCGCATGGCCTGGATCGCCGCGGTCATCAACTGCTCGGGGCGGTTGATGCGGTCCCAGTATTTGCTCACGGCCTTGAAGGCGTCGTTGGTGCTGATGCTCAGGTCGTGAAACTGTTCGATCTGCTGCAGCACCGGGTCCGGCTGGCGACTGGCGTAGACATCGCCGGGCAATAGCAGCAGCGGAATGCGATTGGCCGTGGCGGTGGCCGCGGCGGTCAGCATATTCGCCGCACCAGGGCCCACCGACGAGCTGCAGGCGTAGATCTTGCGCCGCAGGTGCTGCTTGGCGAACCCGATGGCGGCATGGGCCATGCCCTGCTCGTTGCGGCCCTGATGGACCACCAGGTCGCCGCTGTCCTGCTCCAGCGCCTGGCCCAGGCCCAGCACGTTGCCGTGGCCAAAAATGGTAAACACCCCGGCGACGAACTTGCTCTGGACGCCATCGACCTCGATGTACTGGTTATCGAGGAATTTCACCAGGGCCTGGGCCATGGTCAGTCGTGTTGTGGTCATGCTTGCACCTTTTCAAACGCAACTCGGTCAAGTGTGGGAGCGAGCTTGCTCGCGATAGCGGTGTGTCAGGCGACGCATGCATTGATTGGGGCGCCGTCATCGCGAGCAAGCTCGCTCCCACAAGGGGTTCTCCATCATTCAGGAAGTCGGGTCAGGCCTGTGAGCTTTGCAGGTGATTCATGCTCGCCCCCAACGCCTGGCGAATGTCGGCCAGTTCATGGACGCTCTCGGCAAACGGTTCGAAGGACAGGTAGCCCTCGTAGCCCCCGGCCCGCAGCGCCTCGATCTGCGCGGCATTGCCAAGAATGTCAGCCGCGCCCACCAGCACCCGGTGACCGTCGCGAATCGTCGCCAAGGGCGCCTGGGCATCCTCGACGCCGGAGATGTGCACCAGCCCGGTCAGTTCGGGAAAAAACGCCTGCTCCCCCGCCAGATGATGGTGAAAGGTGTCGTGCACCAGGCGGAACACATCCAGCCCGCCGATGGCCTGGATCGCGTCCACTGCCGTGCGCTTGCGCCGCAGCGAGCACTCTTCGAAACCCAGAGGCTCGATGAAACCGTAGATGCCAAAGGCGCGTAGGATCGGCGCCAGTTCGCTAAGGGCCGTACGCAGCCCTGCGGCGCGCTCGGCTTCGCTGCGCGGGTCGGCGCGGTCATTGAGCGGGCACATCACCAGCCCTTCGGCGCCGCATTCGCGGGCGTAGTCGGCCAACCTCACCGCTTGGGTCCGACGCTCCTCGTTCCACACGTCGAAGGGGTACAGGGCATTGATCGACAACACCTTGATGCCCCTTTCCTCACATAACTCGCGCACCCGACCGGGCGGCATGCCGTCTTCGATCTCGACACCCTTCAGATCGTTGCGGATCTCGATGGCATCGGTTCTCAACGCCAGCGCCAGGTCAATGAATTCGGGCAGTGACAGGCGCGGGGCAACCATTCGATTCAAGGCAAAACGCAGGGGCTTATTCATTGTTGTTCTCCCTCCGGCACTGTAAAAAACGGGTTATTGGGCAGTCGGCATGCTGAACTCGGGCCCCTTGGCGATGCTGTCGGGCCAGCGCTGCATCACGCTTTTGTAGCGGCTGTAGAAGCGCAGCCCTTCTTCACCGTAGGCATGGTGATCGCCGAACAGCGAACGCTTCCAGCCACCAAAGGAATGCCAGGCCATGGGCACCGGGATCGGCACGTTGATGCCCACCATGCCGACCTTGATGCTGCGGGCGAACGCCCGGGCGATGCCGCCGTCACGGGTGAAGCACGACACGCCGTTGCCGAACTCATGAGCGTTGATCAGCGCCACCGCCGTGGCGAAATCCGGTACACGGACAATCCCCAGCACCGGCCCGAAAATCTCTTGCTGGTAGATGCTCATCTCGGCGGTAACCTGGTCGAACAGCGTCGCGCCGACAAAGAACCCCTGCTCGGCCCCCGGCACCTTCAAACCACGGCCATCGACGATCAGACGCGCGCCCTCGGCCACGCCGGCGTCGATGAAACCTTCCACCTTGGCCTTGTGCTCGGCGGTGACCAGCGGCCCCATGTCGGTGCCGGGCTGCTGGCCGTTGCCGATCTTCAGTTGATCAATACGGGGCAACAGTTTGGCAATCAATTCATCCCCCACATCCCCCACCGCCACGGCGATGGAAATCGCCATGCAGCGTTCGCCGGCCGAGCCGTAGGCCGCACCGATCAACGCGTCTGCCGCCTGGTCGAGGTCGGCATCGGGCATGACGATCATGTGGTTCTTCGCCCCGCCCAGTGCCTGGACGCGCTTGCCGTGCGCCGTGCCTTGCTGGTGGATGTACTCAGCGATCGGTGTGGAGCCGACAAAGGAAATCGCTTCGATGTCCGGGTGCTGCAACAGCGCATCCACCGCCACCTTGTCGCCTTGGACAACGTTGAACACGCCATCCGGCAGACCGGCTTCCGTCAGCAAGCGGGCCATCAGCAAACTGGCGGACGGGTCGCGCTCCGAAGGCTTGAGGATGAAGCAGTTGCCGGCGACCAGCGCCAGGGGAATCATCCACAAGGGCACCATCACCGGGAAGTTGAACGGCGTGACCCCGGCGCAAACACCCAGGGGCTGGCGCAGGTTCCAGTTGTCGATGCCACCGCCGATATTGTCGCTGAAATCGGTCTTGAGCAGGTTCGGCGCACCGCAGGCGTACTCGACGATCTCGATGCCCCGGGTGACTTCACCGTGGGCGTCGGACAGCACCTTGCCGTGTTCACGGCTGATGATCTGCGCCAGTTCGTCGTGATGCCGATCGAGCAATTCCTTGAACTTGAACATCACCCGCGAACGGCGCAGGGACGACTGCTCGGACCAGGCCGGGAACGCCGCCAGCGCCGAAGCCACCGCTGCGTCAACGGTACTCGGTTCGGCGAGGGCCACCCGGGCCTGCACCGCACCGGTGGCCGGGTTGAAGACATTGCTCAGGCGCGCGTTGTCGCTGGCCTGAATTCGACCGTCGATGTAATGGCCTACTACCGGGGCGTCGCTCATTGCTTGTTCTCCCTGCGTATGTGTGGGGTCAGAGATCCAGCAGCCAGCTGTGCTGCGGATCGTTATGGAATTGCCAGACCCGCTTCGGGCCGGCCATGACGTTCAGGTAATACGACTCGTACCCGTAGGGCACACTGACCGGGTGATAACCCTTGGGCACCACCACCAGGTCACTGTTTTCCACGGCCATGGCCTGGTCGATGCTGCGGTCGTCGGTGTAGACCCGCTGGAACACGAAGCCTTGGGACGGGTTGACCTGGTGGTAATAGGTCTCTTCGAGGAAGCTCTGGTGTGGCAGGTCGTCGGTGTCGTGCTTGTGCGGCGGGTAACTCGAGGAGTGCCCCGACGGCGTGCGCACTTCCACCACCAGCAGCGAGTGGGCCGGTTCGCTGTCCGGCAGAATGTCGCAGACATAACGGGTGTTGGCGCCCTTGCCGCGCACGCTGCGCTTCATGCTCTCCGGGTGGATCAGTCGTGGGCCGTATTCGTTACGCGCCGAACCCGGCGCGGCACACACCGCCACCTGCACATCGCTCAGGGCAGTGACCTGGGCCTGGCTGCCCGGTGGCAGGTAAGCGGCATAGGGTGACTTGTCCTCGAA
The DNA here is from genome assembly GCF_017351395.1 of Pseudomonas sp. FW305-28. NCBI lineage: Bacteria > Pseudomonadati > Pseudomonadota > Gammaproteobacteria > Pseudomonadales > Pseudomonadaceae > Pseudomonas > Pseudomonas sp. FW305-28. The sequence continues at coordinate 3,456 of NZ_JACNDD010000157.1, read as the reverse complement.
CACCGACTGGCGATCACCCAGGTTGTCCCAATCGAAGGCGCCCTGCCCCGGCGCTTCGCCCTTGAGGCTGATGCGCCCGCTGAGCAGCACCAGGCACAATTCCTTGTCGCCAGCGGCCACCGGTAGGGTTTCACCGAGGCTCAAGCGATAGGCGGCGAAGCCGACGTACTCCAGTTCTCCACGGGGCAACTGGACCATGGTCTGGCCCTCTGGATGGCTTTTGATCAACAGGCTCATGACGCACTCCTTTCCAGCAAGGCACGCAGGGTGTCGTAGCCCTTCTTGGCGTAGGCATAACTCGGCGCTACGGCAGGATCCTGCTCGGCTTCCACCACCAGCCAACCTTGGTAGTCGGCGGCCAGCAGCACATCGAGCAACGCGGCGAAATCGATATCGCCATCCCCCGGCACGGTGAAGGTGCCGTTGATGATGCAGTCGGGGAAGCTCCAGAGGTTATTGCGCGCCAGTTGCACCACTGGTTTGCGCACGTCCTTGAAGTGCACATGGCAGACCCGTTCGATGTGTTTGCGCAGCACCTGCAACGGTTCGCCACCGCCCATGTAGCAGTGACCCGAATCGAACAACAGGCCCACTTCGCTGCCGGTCAGGGCCATCAATTTGTCGATGTCCGCGGGTGACTCGACATAAGCGCCCATGTGGTGGTGGTAGGCCAGGCGCACGCCTTGGGACAAGGTGAAGCGCGCCAGTTCGGTGAGTTTGTCAGCGTAGGCTTGCCAGGCTTCGTCGGTGTGAAAACGCGGCCGCTCGACCAATGGAATGCGTTGGCCTTGAATGGAATCGGCGACCTCGCCGTACACCAGCACGTTGGCGCCGTTCTGCGCCAGCAGCTCGACGTGGCTGGCGATCGCATCGATCTCCTGCGCCGCCGAACGCCGGGCCAGGCGACTGGAATACCAGCCGGAGACCAGCGCCAGGTCGTACGGCCGCAGCACATCGCCGACGCCCTTGGCGTCCTTGGGGAACTTGCCGTTGAGCTCGAAGCCTTCGTAGCCGATGGCTTTGCCTTCACTCAGCGCGGTACTCAACGGCGTCTCGCCGCCCAATGATGGCAAGTCGTCGTTGCTCCAGGAAATCGGGTTGATGCCAATTCGAATAGCGGGCATGGCTGCACCTTTTATTGTTTTTTCATAACCATTGAAGGCGGCAATGAACCCTGTGGGAGCGAGCTTGCTCGCGATAGCGGTGGGTCAGGCGACTGATTGTCAACTGTCAGTCCGCTATCGCGAGCAAGCTCGCTCCCACAGGTTCAGTATTCACAATGTCTAACTTCGCGCAGCACGCCAGGCCTCGATCAATTCCACAAACCGGCCCTGCACCTGTTGGATCAGCGTTTCATCATCGATTTCCCCGGCCAGCCAGGCCCGGCTCGGTTCCTGGAAGATCGTGCGGCCCACGGCGAAACCACGGCAGGTGCTGCTCTGGCTGGCCTGGCGAAACCCTTCGGCCAACGCGGCGGCCGGGGCGTTGAGGCCCAGCAGGACCACGCCACGGCAATACGGGTCGCGCTGTTGGATCAGCTCATCGAGCTGCTGCCATTCATCCGCGCCCTGGGCTTCGATCTTCCACCACGCCGGGAAGATGCCCAGGTTGTAGAGGCGCTTGAGGGCGCGATAGAGCACGTCCGGGTGCGGCGATGGATGATCCTTGGGCGGAATGACTTCCAGCAGCAATTCATGGCCGCTGGCCTGGGAGGCCTTGTACAACCCCATCAATTGCGCCTCTTGCTCCAGGCGCAGCAGCGGTTCGTCGTCCGGGTGAAATTGCACCAGGCACTTGATGATCTGCTCCTGTGGCCAGGCGATCAGGTTGCTGCCAATGGAGCGCCCATGCTCGAAGGCCAGTGGCCGCGAACCCTGCACTTCCACCGGCCGCGCCACCCACCAGCCGCGGCCGGTGGCAGCGTTCAGCGAATCCTGGCCGAAGCGCTGGTCGGCCAGCAGACCGACGTCGGCCTCGATGCCCTGGTGCCGCAGGTCGGCTTCGACCCGTGCCACCGCCTGGATGAACAGTTGCTTGAGTTCGCCGATGCTGCTCAACTCGCGGCCGCCCTTCTGGGCCAGTTCCACCAGCTGTCCACGATGGTCGAAGGCGAAGATGAACAGCTGTTTCCAGGTCTTGCGGGGCACGCTGACCTGATGCAAGCGTTGCAGCACGACATCCTGGTCCGGCCGGGTGATGGGCACCGGGCTGTCGAACAAATAGTCGAGTTCGGCCCGGGTCGGCATTGCCGGGGCGCAGGCATGGCGCGACACCACCAGCCCACCGCAAGCATTGGCCAACTGGCAGCAGCGCTCATCGCTGGCATCCTCCAGCCAGCCGGCGAGAAATCCGGACATGAACGCATCGCCGGCGCCCAGTACATTCAAGACTTCGACCCGCACGCCAGGGTAAATGGCGCCGTCTTCGAGCCGGGCCGGAATGGCACCATGGATCACTGTGCAGCCCTGGGGGCCGAGCTTGACCACCAGGGTCGCCACCGTCAGCGAGCGCACGGTACGCAGCGCGGTCAGCAGATCTTCACTACCACCGGCGATGAGAAACTCTTCTTCGGTGCCGACGATCAGATCGAAACGCGGCAGGATGCTCTGCACGTGCTGGCTGACTTTCTGGTCGGCCACAAACCGCGTTTCGCCATCGGCCTTGCTCGCCAGGCCCCAAAGCACTGGCCGGTAATCGATGTCGAGGACCCGCTTGACCTGATGTTTTTGCGCATAGTCCAGCGCCTGGATACTGGCCTTGTAGACGCCGTCGGTGGAGAAATGCGTGCCGGTGATCAGCAAAGCCTTGCTGGAAGCAATGAAGGTTTCGTCGATGTCTTCGGCGCGCAGCGCCATGTCGGCGCAGTTCTCCCGATAGAACACCAGGGGAAAGGTTTCCCGGTCCTTGATCCCCAGCAGGACCATGGCCGTCAGACGTTCGGGATCGACCTTGATGCCGCTGACATCGCAGCCTTCGCGGGCCAGGGACTCCACCAGGAAGCGGCCCATGTGGTCATCGCCTACCCGGCTCAACATCGCCGACCTGAGGCCCAGGCGCGCCGTGCCGAACGCGATGTTGGCCGAGGAACCGCCAAGGTACTTGGCGAAGCTCGAAACATCTTCCAGGCGCGCGCCGACTTGCTGCGCGTAGAGGTCGACGCCCAGGCGTCCCAGGCAGATCACATCCAATTGACGCCCACTGGCAAAACGAGTCTGGCCCATGCTGGCTCCTGTTATTTTTATCAGCCTGCGCTTGTCGCCGACACCGGCGCCAACGCTGTTGGTGAGTGCAGACTAAAACGAGCAGCGCGCAATAATCAATAATTATTCTATAAATTTTTTACGTGGAATATTTTTTCCAATACGCTATGACCAAAGCGAACCAAACGCAGTGCATCGTTTCAGCACCTGCTGCAACATTTGTCCGCCCATGATTTTCCCTGCGCCTACGCTGTAG
>NZ_JACNDD010000156.1:0-14810 GCF_017351395.1 Pseudomonas sp. FW305-28 | reverse complement strand
CGCAGATGCTTCTCCAAACGAGTGATCCTGTCCTCCCGTCATGAAGTGCAGCGACATCTCCTGCGGCGCCTCGATGGGTGGAATTTCAAAACTCCCCACCACCTGCCCCTGAAGCGCACTCAGCCGCATCGACTCTTCTTCCTTTAACTTTGCCATTCTCGCGTGGTTCGCTGCGATTTCGTTGAGAGTTGACACGGTACATCTCCGTTTGCTGACCAAGCATTGATTAATTTGCCGCCGCGTCAGAATTACGTCGTTCTTGGCTGCTGAGACAGGCCAGTGCAAACCCTGAGCCAGACAGGGCCGCTTGTTGGCCCCGCCATTGGACAGGTGACGAATGGCGGGGCAGACGTCCTCGACGCTGGCAACGTTTCAACCATGCCTCAACAATAAGTCACTGATAATACAAACCGACGCTCCGGCAGGGTCAGTCGGTATCGGTGCGGTAGACGCTTGCTCCGTGTGTTGAATGCCTGTTCACCAGGACCACTGCGGCGCCGATCAGAGCGGTGACAACCGCCAGCAGCAGAATCACCTCCTGCGTACCGGCAGGCGCGGCCAGCACCGCGACGAGCAGGCCCGCGAGCGGTTGCGACAGGTTGTTGAGCAGGGTGATGACGCCGACGGTCTTGCCGAAGTCCTGGGGCGGAATGACTTGCTGGCGCAGGGTGCGGAAGTAGACGTTGAACATTTTGTCGAAACCGACGATCAGCAAGAAGCCGACGACGTAGCCCCCTGTGTTCGGGCTGAGGGCGGTGACGAAGGCGCCGACGGTAATCAGTGTGTAGGAGAGGGCACCCAGCAGTTTCAAGGGCAAGCTCACCCGGGCCAGGATAAACAGGATGACGATGGTGACCAGCGCACCGGCCGCCTGCAACCCGGCGTAATCATCCTTGCCAGCGCTGTAGTGGCCGATGACCATGGCCGCCGATGTGGCGAGGGTGACGCCGATGATCAGGTTGACGCCCACCGCCAGGCTGATGATTTTTTTCAGTTCCGCCAGGTTGCGAATGTGGCCGAAGGCAACGCGCAACGGATTCAGCCAGAGGTCGTGAGGTTGCTCGAAGGTTTCCAGGGTGACCGAACTGGTGCGCTGCCAATACCCCATGGCCAGGTCCGCCAGCAGGAACAGCCCGGCAATCGCCAGCACCACCCAGTGCCATGCCCACACCTCAAGCAGCAGCGCAGCGATCAGCGGGCCCAGTACCAAGCCGGTCTGGTCGGCGATTTGCGAGTAGGACAGGGTCTTGGTGTAGGTGTAGTGCTTGAAGATGTACGGCATCACCACTTCGCGGGCCATGATGCCCTGGGTGGTCAATACGCCGCAGAGGGCCGAGAGCGCCACGATCCAATAGATGCCGCCGAAGATGCCATACAGCAGCACTGCCACGCCGCAGGCCACGGCGCGATAGACCTGGCTGATGTGCAGGATGCGAATCGGCGGAAACTTGTCGCACAGCGCGCCGCAGATCGGGAACGCCAGATAGCGTGGCAAGGACTCGACGAAGAAGGCCAGGCCTGCCCAGGCGACGCTGTTGGTGGTCTGGAAAACAATCAGCGGGACGATGAACAGCAAGATCTGGTCGGCCAACCGAGAGAGGAACATTGAGGTAAAAAAAGCCAGGTAATCCTTGCGCATGAAACTCCTTGATTGCTGTATTCGGGTGTAATCCAGTCGGCCAGCGGCGCGCAGCGTGATATGGAACTAATATCACCGTTAGTCTCTATATCTTTACAGGGGACATCCCTTTTTTGAGAGAACTGCCATGTTCAAATCGCGCTCGTTGATTGCCGCAGCAACCTGTTTCGCCCTGGCGGTGGGCCCTGGCATTGTTGTCGCGGACCCGGGCAACGGCAAGGGGAATGCTCAATTCGATCAAGGCCAGGGCCACGGGCAAGGAGGTAAAGGCGGGCAGGGCAACAAGGGCGGTCAAGGCAATCCCGGCAACAAGGGCAACCAGGGCGGCAAGGGAAACCAAGGCGGCGGCGATTGGCATAACGGCCCGAGCATTGACCGTGGCGGCATTCTGGGGGTGATTGGCGGCTATCGCGATTACTGGAGCCCCGGCCCGGCACTGCCGCCGGGCATCCAGAAAAACCTGGCCCGAGGCAAGCCGTTGCCCCCTGGCATCGCCAAGAAGCTTGATGGCCGGCTGCTGGGGCGGTTGCCGCACTATGACGGTTATGAATGGCAGCAGGTCGGCACGGACCTGATCCTGGTGGCGATCGCCAGCGGCATCATCTACGAAGTGCTCAATGGCGCGTTCGACTGACCCGGTGTTTCAACTGAACCTCCTGTGGGAGCGAGCTTGCTCGCGATGGCGTCGTTTCAGTCACTTCATCATTGGCTGAATTGACGCTATCGCGAGCAAGCTCGCTCCCACAGTTTCGGTATTCACCACAAATCCCTTGTGGGACAGGGTTTGTATCAGCTTTCAAGTTGTCGCAGGCGTTTGTACAGGGTGTTGCGGCTGACGCCCAAGCGTCGTGCCAGGTGTGAAATATTTCCGCCCACGGCCTGCAGTTGGCGGTTCAAGTCTTCGGTATCGTTGAGGTCCACCGTCAGCGGCTCCGGTGTTTCCACTGGCTCCATTTCCAGGTCGACAAAAAAGTCGTCGGGCAGGTGCTCCGGGCGGATCGGCTGTTCCTCGGCCATCGCCAGGGCCACTTGCAGCACGCTGCTGACCTGTCGCAGGTTGCCCGGCCAGGGATGGCGTTCGAACAAATCCAGGACCTCACGGCTCAGGCCGGCCCATTGGGTCGGTTCGCGGTGGTGTTCCCAGAGGCGTTTGAACAGCGCCTGCTTGTCGCTGCGTTCGCGCAGGGGCGGCAGTTCCAGGGTCAGGCCGCCGATGCGGTAGTACAAGTCCTCGCGAAACCGCCCCAGCTGCACCTGTTCGCGCAGCGAGCGGTTGGTGGCGGAGATGATACGGATGTCTACCGGGAACAACTCGGCGCTGCCCACCGGTTGCACGCAGCGCTCCTGCAAGACCCGCAACAGTCGGGCCTGGGTCGGCAGGGGCATGTCGCCGATTTCGTCGAGGAACAGCGTACCGCGGTCGGCCTTGCGGATCAGGCCGATGCTGCCTTTCTGGTTGGCGCCGGTGAACGCGCCTTTTTCATAACCGAACAGTTCCGATTCCACCAACTCGGCGGGGATCGCCGCGCAGTTGACGGCGATGAATGGCTGCTTGCAGCGCGAGCTGGCCTGGTGCAGGGCTTTGACGAACACTTCCTTGCCGACGCCGGTCTCGCCATGGATCAGCAGCGGAATGTCCTTCTCCAGCAAGCGCTCGGCCTGGCGCACGGCTTTTTCCACACGGTTGTCACCGAAGTGCAGGGTATTGAGGCTAATGGCGTTGCTGGCGGGGGCTGGCGCAGGTGTCGCCTCGGTGAAGACCCGGGCCCTGATCGACACTTGGCTCGGGCGCCTGAGCAAGCACTGGAATCGATTGCTGCCAGACGCTTGCAGGGCAAACGGCAGGCCGTCGGGTTGGTTCAGCAGCTCCAGCAGCGAAACCTTGAACAGGCTTTCAATGCTCACCCGTGACAGGCTCAGGCCCAACAGGTTGTCGGCCCGGCGGTTGGCGGAAAGCACCTGGCCGCTCTCATCGAAGATCAGCAGCCCGGCCCATTGGCTGTCGAGGTTGTTCAAGCCGGTGTTGAAGGTCAGCTGGAAGTGTTCACCGCGAAACAAGTTGAGGATCAGCCGGTTCTCCACGGTCTGGCTCATCATCTTGACCATGCCCAGGGTGTGGGACGGCGGCAGGTAGCTGTCGCTGGAGACGTCCAGTACGGCGATGACCTTGCGCTCGGCATCGAAGATCGGCGCGGCGGAACCGGTCATGAAGCGGTTGGCCTTGAGGAAGTGTTCATCGTGCTCGATGTGCACTGCCTGTTCGCAGGCCAGCGCGGTGCCGATGGCGTTGGTGCCGGTGCAGCGCTCCATCCAGCTTGCCCCGGCGCTGAAGCCATGGGCCAGTTTCGGCTCGATGAAGCGCTGGGTGCCCCAGGAGGTCAGCACTTGGCCCTGGTTGTCGGCCAGCATGATCAGGCAGTTGGAGTTGCTCAGGATGTTTTCGTAATACGGCAGGACTTCCTGATGGGTGGTCTGCACCAGTGAATGCTGGCTCTCCAGCAGTTGGGCGATGCCTTGGGCGGGCAACTGATCGAAGGCCGGCACGCTCTGGTGATTCAGGCCAAAGGCGCGGCAACGGGACCAGGAGGCCTGGATGATGGCCTCGTGGGACAAGGCAGGAGCAGGTGCGGCCATGGGGCACTCTCGCAGGTGCTGTTTTTATTGTTGTGATCAGTCTCGCACAGACTCCTTGTGCAGGGGCAAGCCTGAATAGCACGTAATAACACAGACCATTGTGGGAGCGAGCTTGCTCGCGATAGCGGTGTGTCAGTCACATCGATGCTGCTGATCCACCGCTATCGCGAGCAAGCTCGCTCCCACAAAGGGCATGGCCAGGCTAACCGAAAACGTTCATTCAGTGTTGTTCAAAATTGTTCATTGTCAACCCGAAGATTGTTCAGTTGTTCAGTCGTGGCTGTTCACTTGTGTTCATCTGCGAATGTGTTTCTCTCATGTTTTTTTAAAAAAATAAGCCAAGTCAATGGGTTGTGATTTCTGGCACGGCTTTCGCTTTGCAACTCGGGTCGCTTGACTCCAAATAATAAAAAGGCCGAGCCATGTCATTAAAGCTTGAGCACATCTGTCGCACCGTCGAAGGCCAGACCTGGATCGACGATGCCAATCTGAGTTTCGAACCCGGATCCTTCAACGTCCTGCTGGGCCGCACGCTGTCCGGCAAGACCAGCCTCATGCGCCTGATGGCCGGTCTGGACAAGCCCGACAGCGGCCGCATCCTGATGAACGGCGTCGACGTCACCAGCCGCCCGGTGCGGCTGCGCAACGTGTCGATGGTTTACCAGCAGTTCATCAACTACCCGACCATGACCGTTTTCGAAAACATCGCCTCGCCGTTGCGCCAGGCTGGTGTGTCCGACGAAGTCATCCAGAGCAAGGTGCTGGAAACCGCCAGGATGCTGCGGATCGAGAAGTTCCTGCAGCGCCATCCGCTGGAATTGTCCGGCGGCCAGCAGCAGCGCACGGCCATGGCCCGGGCACTGGTCAAGGACGCCGAACTGATCCTGTTCGACGAGCCCTTGGTGAACCTGGACTACAAGCTGCGTGAAGAGCTGCGCCAGGAAATGCGCGAGCTGTTCCAGGCCCGCCATACCATCGCTGTCTACGCCACCACCGAGCCTAACGAAGCGCTGGCCCTGGGCGGCACCACCACGATCCTGCATGAGGGCCGGGTGATTCAAAGTGGCAAGTCGTCCTCTGTCTATCACCAGCCACAAACGGTGCTGGCCGCCGAGTTGTTTTCCGAACCGCCGATCAACCTCATGCCGGGTCGTATCGCCGGCAACGAAGTCAGCTTCGCCAATTTCGTGCACTTCCCGCTGAACGTCGACCTGCGCCCGGTGGGTGAGGGCGAGTTCCGTTTCGGCGTGCGCCCCAGCCATATCTCCCTGGTGCCGAGCAACGACGACGACCTCGAGCTGGCGGTGACCGTCGAAGTGGCCGAGATCAGCGGCTCGGAGACGTTCCTGCACGTGCGCAACGAACATTTCCTGCTGGTGCTGCACTTGCCAGGGGTGCATGAGTACGACGTGGACGCGCCGATTCGCATCTACATTCCGACCCATAAACTGTTTGTTTTCGACGCCCAGGGCAAGCTGGTCCAAGCCCCAGGGCAGCGTATCGCGAGGGTTGCCTGATGGCTGAAATTCGTTTGCAGAACCTCGCCCACAGCTACACCAGCACCCCGGCGGGCCCCGAGGATTACGCGATCCGCGAGATGAACCACATCTGGGAGCAGGGCGGCGCCTATGCGCTGCTCGGACCTTCGGGCTGCGGCAAGTCCACCTTGCTCAACATCATCTCCGGCTTGCTCAGCCCCTCCGAAGGGCAGGTGATGTTCGACAGCAAAGTCGTCAACGACCTGACCCCGGAACACCGCAACATCGCTCAGGTGTTCCAGTTCCCGGTGGTGTACGACACCATGACGGTGTTCGACAACCTGGCGTTCCCGCTGCGCAACCAGGGCATGGCCGAAGCGCGGATCCACACCAAGGTGCAGGAAATCGCCGAGGTCCTGGACCTGCAGAACCTGCTGGACAAAAAGGCCCGCAACCTCACCGCCGATGAGAAGCAGAAAGTCTCCATGGGCCGCGGGCTGGTGCGCGACGATGTGTCGGCGATCCTGTTCGACGAACCGCTGACGGTGATCGACCCGCACCTGAAATGGAAACTGCGGCGCAAGCTCAAGCAGATCCACGAGCAGTTCAACATCACCATGGTCTACGTCACCCACGACCAGTTGGAAGCCTCGACTTTCGCCGACAAGATCGCGGTGATGTATGGCGGCCAGATCGTGCAGTTCGGTACGCCCCGGGACTTGTTCGAGCGCCCGAGCCACACCTTTGTCGGCTACTTCATCGGCAGCCCGGGGATGAACCTGATCGAGGTCACGGCGCAGCCCGGCGGTGTCGGTTTCGCCTCGACCCACTTGCCGCTGTCGGAAACCTTGCAACGTCGTGTCGCCGAAGCCGAAGGCAAAAGCCTGAAGGTCGGTATCCGTCCCGAGTTCGTGCATGTCTGGGACGGCCCTTACGACGACGCGATGCAGGCTGACGTGGTGCACGTCGAAGACCTGGGCACCTACAAGATTCTGACCCTCAACCTCGATGGCGCGCCGCTGAAGGTCCGCCTGGCCGAAGACAAGCCGGTGCCGGAAGGCACGGCGTACATCAGTTTTCCGGCCCAATGGCTGATGGTCTATGCCGATGAATACCTGCTGGAACCGTTGAGCGAGGTGCAGCCATGAACAAGGTGCAGAACAACAAGGCCTGGTGGCTGGTATTGCCGGTGTTCCTGCTGGTGGCCTTCAGCGCCGTGATTCCGATGATGACCGTGGTCAACTATTCGGTGCAGGACATCTTCGACCAATCCAGCCGCTACTTCGTCGGCGCCGACTGGTACAAGCAGGTGCTGCTCGATCCGCGGCTGCACGATTCGCTGCTGCGCCAGTTCATCTACTCGGCGTGCGTGCTGCTGATTGAAATTCCCCTCGGCATCGCCATCGCCCTGACCATGCCGACCAAGGGCAAATGGTCGTCCCTGGTGCTGATCATCCTGGCGATTCCGCTGCTGATCCCGTGGAACGTGGTGGGCACCATCTGGCAGATTTTCGGTCGCGCCGACATCGGTTTGCTGGGCTCGACCCTCAACGGCCTGGGCATCAACTACAACTACGCGGCCAACACCATGGACGCCTGGGTCACCGTGCTGGTGATGGATGTCTGGCACTGGACTTCGTTGGTGGCGCTGCTGTGCTATTCGGGGCTGCGAGCGATTCCCGACGTGTACTACCAGGCCGCGCGGATCGACCGGGCGTCGAACTGGGCCGTGTTCCGTCACATCCAGTTGCCGAAGATGAAGAGTGTGCTGCTGATCGCCGTGATGCTGCGTTTCATGGACAGCTTCATGATCTACACCGAGCCGTTCGTACTCACCGGCGGCGGGCCGGGCAACGCCACCACGTTCCTCAGCCAGACCCTGACGCAAATGGCCATCGGCCAATTCGACCTGGGCCCGGCGGCGGCGTTTTCCCTGGTGTATTTCCTGATCATTCTGTTGGTGTCCTGGCTGTTCTACACCGCCATGACGCACTCCGACGCCAACCGTTGAGGCCCGCACAATGAGCAAGAAAAAGCTGATTCCGCTGTTGATCTACATCCTGTTCCTGCTGGTGCCCATCTACTGGCTGCTGAACATGTCGTTCAAGAGCAACACCGAGATCCTCGGCAGCCTGACCCTGTGGCCGCAGGATTTCACCTTCCACAACTACAAGGTAATCTTCACCGACCCGAGCTGGTACACCGGTTACTTGAACTCGCTGTACTACGTGAGCCTGAACACGGTGATTTCCCTGGGGGTCGCGTTGCCGGCCGCCTATGCGTTTTCCCGTTATCGGTTCCTGGGGGACAAGCACCTGTTCTTCTGGCTGCTGACCAACCGCATGGCCCCGCCAGCGGTGTTCCTGTTGCCGTTCTTCCAGCTGTATTCGTCCATCGGGTTGTTCGACACCCATATTGCCGTGGCCCTGGCCCATTGCCTGTTCAACGTGCCGTTGGCGGTGTGGATCCTCGAAGGGTTCATGTCCGGGGTGCCGAAAGAAATTGACGAGACCGCCTACATTGACGGCTACAGTTTCCCCAAGTTCTTCGTCAAGATCTTCATTCCGTTGATCGGCTCCGGCATCGGTGTCACGGCATTTTTCTGCTTCATGTTTTCCTGGGTCGAACTGTTGCTGGCGCGCACGCTCACCTCGGTGAATGCCAAGCCGATCGCGGCGGTCATGACCCGTACGGTATCGGCGTCCGGTATCGACTGGGGGGTGCTGGCGGCGGCGGGGGTGTTGACCATCCTGCCGGGCATGCTGGTGATCTGGTTCGTTCGCAACCACGTGGCCAAGGGCTTTGCCCTGGGCCGGGTCTGAGGAGTCGATGATGGAATGGATGAACTGGACCGGCCCGACGGCGGCTTTTTTTGGAGTCATCGCCTTGCTGCTGGCAGGCATGACCACGTGGGAACTGCGTTCGCCGAGCATTCCTCGGCGTGGTTTCCTGCCGATTGCCACCACCCGTGGCGATCGGTTGTTTATCGGTCTTCTCGGTAGCGCCTACCTGCACTTGCTGGTGATCGGCGCCACCGACTGGAGCATCTGGATAGCGTTCGCGTTGTCTTGGGTGTGGCTGTTGGCAGTGATGCGGTGGGGCTAGTCGCGAAGGTTCGCCGATCAGGCTCTTAAACCCAAACAGGAGGTCTCTATGTTCAATAAAAACAATAAGCTGCGACATAGCGTTTCATTGGCAGCCATGCTGGCACTCAGCGGGCTGAGTGCTGCGGCCTGGGCCGACGCCTATGAAGACGCCGCTAAAAAATGGATCGGCAGTGAATTCAAGCCGTCGACCCTGACAGCCGAGCAGCAGCTCGAAGAACTCAAGTGGTTCATCAAGGCCGCCCAGCCGTTTCGCGGGATGAAAATCAACGTGGTGTCGGAAACCATCGCCACCCACGAGTATGAATCCAAGGTACTGGCCAAGGCCTTTACCGAAATCACAGGGATCCAGCTGACCCACGACCTGCTCCAAGAAGGCGACGTGGTGGAGAAGCTGCAGACCCAGATGCAATCGGACAAGAATATCTATGATGGCTGGGTCAACGACTCGGACTTGATCGGTACGCACTTCCGCTACGGCAAGACCGAATCGATCACCGACCTGATGGCCAACGAAGGCAAGGACTTCACCTCGCCGACCTTGGACCTCAAGGACTTCATCGGTATTTCCTTCACCACCGCGCCGGACGGCAAGGTCTATCAACTGCCCGACCAGCAATTCGCCAACCTGTACTGGTTCCGCGCCGACTGGTTCGAGCGTGCGGACCTGAAGGCCAAGTTCAAGGAGAAATACGGCTACGAGTTGGGTGTGCCGGTGAACTGGTCGGCCTATGAAGACATCGCCAAGTTCTTCTCCGAAGACGTCAAGGAGATCGATGGCAAGCGCGTCTACGGGCACATGGACTACGGCAAGAAAGATCCGTCCCTGGGCTGGCGCTTCACCGATGCCTGGTTCTCCATGGCCGGTGGCGGCGACAAGGGCTTGCCCAATGGTTTGCCGGTGGACGAGTGGGGCATTCGCGTCGAAGACTGCCATCCGGTCGGTTCCAGTGTGACCCGTGGCGGCGACACCAACGGTCCCGCGGCCGTGTTCGCCACCACCAAGTACGTGGACTGGATGAAGAAGTACGCGCCACCGGAAGCGGCAGGCATGACCTTCTCCGAGTCCGGCCCGGTGCCGTCCCAAGGCAACATCGCCCAGCAGATCTTCTGGTACACCGCTTTCACGGCCGACATGACCAAGCCGGGCCTGCCGGTGATGAACGCCGATGGCACGCCGAAATGGCGCATGGCGCCTTCGCCACGCGGTCCGTATTGGGAAGAGGGCATGAAGCTGGGGTATCAGGACGTGGGTTCCTGGACGTTCATGAAGTCCACGCCTGAGAAGCAGAAACTCGCGGCCTGGCTCTATGCGCAGTTCGTGACGTCCAAGACCGTGTCGCTGAAGAAGACCATCGTTGGTCTGACGCCGATTCGTGAGTCGGACATCAACTCCCAGGCACTGACCGACCTGGCACCGAAACTCGGTGGCCTGGTGGAGTTCTACCGCAGCCCGGCCCGTGTGCAATGGACCCCGACCGGGACCAACGTGCCGGACTACCCACGCCTGGCGCAATTGTGGTGGAGCCACATCGCCGAAGCTGCCAGCGGCGAGAAAACGCCGCAGCAGGCCCTCGACGGGTTGGCCAAGGACCAGGATGCGATCATGACCCGCCTGGAACGCTCCAAGGCCCAAGCCACCTGCGCACCTAAGATGAACCCTGAGCGCGACGCGCAATACTGGTTCGACCAACCGGGCGCACCGAAGCCGAAACTGGCGAACGAGAAGCCTAAGGGCGAAACCGTGAGCTACACCGAGCTGTTGAAATCATGGGAGGCGGCACGCAAGTAAAGCCCCGGATGTGAAAACGAACGGCACCGAAAGGTGCCGTTTTTTTTTCCTGGGCTCACCGCAACAGACAGACCCGCCGCAATCGCGAGCAAGCTCGGCTCCCACAGGGTTTGGTGGTGAACGTAGATATTGCGTACACCCAACATCCATTGTTGGAGCTTGCTCCCACAGGGTTTGGTGGTGAACGTAGATATTGTGCACACCCAAAATCCATTGTTGGAGCTTGCTCCCACAGGGTTTGGTGGTGAACGTAGATATTGCGCACACCCAAAATCAATTGTGGGAGCTTGCTCCCATAGGATTCGGTGGTATCCATGAATGCTGCATACACCACAGTTCCCCTGTGGGAGCCGAGCTTGCTCGCGATGAGGCCGGCAAGCCATCCACATAAACCAGCAGGCAAAAAAAACCGGCGCAACCGAGGTCGCGCCGGTGGTGGTGCCAGTGGCTGCACGGATATTCGTGGGTCCGTGCCGCCACCGTTGAACCCTTGTCGGTTATGCCCGTTCCAGCGCCAGGGCCACGCCTTGGCCGCCGCCAATGCACAGGGTCGCGAGGCCTTTCTTGGCGTCGCGCTTGATCATTTCATGCAGCAGCGACACCAGGACCCGGCAACCCGACGCGCCGATGGGGTGGCCCAGGGCGATGGCGCCGCCATTGACGTTGACCTTGTCCATGTCCCATTTCAGCTCCCGGGCCACGGCCAGCGACTGGGCGGCGAAGGCTTCGTTGGCTTCGATCAGGTCCAACTGCTCCAGCGACCAGCCGGCCTTGTCCAGGCAGCGACGGGTGGCCGAGACCGGGCCAATGCCCATGATGGCCGGGTCGACGCCGGCATTGGCGTAGGCACTGATTTTCGCCAGTACTGGCAGGCCCAGGGCCTTGGCTTTCTCCGCGCTCATCAGGATCACGGCGGCGGCGCCATCGTTGAGCGAGGACGCATTCCCCGCGGTGACGCTGCCGTCCTTCTTGAAGGCAGGCTTGAGCTTGCCCAGGGATTCGGCGGTGGTACCGGCGCGCGGTTGTTCATCCGTGGCGAACGCCACCGGATCGCCTTTGCGCTGGGGAATCAGGATCGGCGTGATCTCATCGGCAAACCGACCGCCCTCGATGGCGGCGACGGCCTTCTGCTGGGAAGCGGCGGCGAAGGCGTCCTGCTCCTCGCGGCTGATGCCGTACTTGTCCACCAGGTTCTCGGCGGTGATGCCCATGTGGTAATCGTTGAAGGCATCCCACAAGCCGTCGGTGATCATGCTGTCGATCATCTTCGCATGGCCCATGCGCAGGCCGGTGCGGGCGGCCGGCAGGACGTAGGGGGCCAGGCTCATGTTTTCCATGCCGCCGGCAATGATCACTTCGGCATCGCCACAACGGATCGCCTGGGCGCCCAGGTGCAACGCCTTGAGGCCCGAACCGCAGACCTTGTTCAGGGTCAGCGCCGGCACCGCATGGGGCAGGCCGGCGAGGATCGATGCCTGGCGCGCCGGGTTTTGCCCGGAACCTGCGGTCAGCACCTGGCCGAGAATCACTTCATCGACCTGTTCGCCGGACAAACCGGTCTGTTCCAGCAGGCGACGAATCACCGCGGCACCGAGTTCCGGTGCGGGAATGGCAGCCAGCGAGCCCTGGAAGCTGCCGATGGCGGTACGGGTAGCGGCGACAATCACGACTTCTTGCATCGAATCTCTCCTCACTGGGCAGCGAACTGCATTTCAGGCACGTGGTCCGGCACGATCAACTTGCCGGCGGTCTTGGCGACGATTTCCTCGACGCTGACGCCTGGGGCGCGTTCTTTCAGGATGAAGGCGCCGTCCTGGATTTCCAGGTAGGCCAGGTCGGTCAGCACGCGCTTGATGCAGCCGGCGCCGGTCAGCGGCAGGCTGCAGCGCGGCAGCAGTTTCGACTCACCGTCCTTGGACGCATGGGTCATGGTGACGATGATGTTCTCGGCACCGGCCACCAGGTCCATCGCACCGCCCATGCCCTTGACCAGCTTGCCGGGGATCATCCACGAGGCAATGTTGCCTTCGACATCCACCTCGAATGCGCCGAGCACGGTCAGGTCGATGTGGCCGCCCCGGATCATGGCAAACGATTCGGCCGAGGAGAAGATCGAGGCGCCGATGCGCGCAGTGACCGTCTGTTTGCCGGCGTTGATCATGTCGGCATCGACTTCGGCTTCGGTGGGAAACGCGCCCATGCCGAGCAGGCCGTTTTCCGACTGCAGCATGACTTCCATGCCTTCGGGAATGTAGTTGGCAACCAGGGTCGGAATGCCGATGCCCAGGTTCACGTAGTAGCCGTCCTGCATTTCGCGGGCGACGCGTTGAGCCATTTGTTCGCGGGAAAGTGCCATGTTCTTATTCCTTCATTCGGGCCGGGGCAGGGGATCACTTACGCACGGTGCGCTGTTCGATGCGTTTTTCGAACGTGCCGCAAATGACCCGGTCGACGTAGATGCCAGGGGTGTGGATTTGCGTCGGGTCCAGCTCGCCGGGTTCGACGATTTCCTCGACTTCCACCACGGTGATCTTGCCCGCCGTAGCGGCCAGCGGGTTGAAGTTCTGGGCGGTGTGGCGATAGATCACGTTGCCGAAATGGTCGGCCTTCCAGCCTTTGACGATGGCGAAGTCGCCGGTGATGGATTCTTCCATCAGGTACTGGCGGCCGTGGAATTCACGCACTTCCTTGCCTTCGGCCACGGGCGTGCCAACGCCGGTGGCGGTGAAGAAGGCCGGGATGCCGGCGCCACCGGCGCGCATTTTTTCGGCGAGGGTGCCTTGGGGGGTGAGCACGACTTCGATTTCGCCACTCAGCAGTTGCTGCTCGAACAGGGCGTTCTCGCCCACGTAGGAGGCGATCACCTTGCGGATCTGCCGGTCTTCCAACAGCACGCCGAGGCCGAAACCGTCGACGCCGCAGTTATTGGACACCACGGTGAGGTCGCGGATGCCCTTGCGCTTGATCTCGGCGATCAGGTTTTCCGGAATACCGCACAGGCCGAAGCCGCCGGCGATGACGGTCATGCCGTCCTTCAAGCCTTCCAGCGCTTGTTCATAAGAGCTCACGCGTTTGTCGAAACCTGCCATAGACACCTCTTTTATTCTTGATGGGGTCGCAATGAAATGCAGTGTTGCGCCAAGTCATATATTTGTTAAGTTGATTTTTAGATTGGATTGATTGATAAAACTCAATAATTGCCCTCGGAGCACAGCGACCATGACCCTCAAGCAGATCCGTGCCTTCCTCGCGGTGGCCCAGAGCCTGAGTTTCGCCGTGGCCTGCGAGCGGCTGCACCTGTCGCAATCGGCCCTGAGCCTGACCATCAAGGCCTTGGAAGAGGGCCTCGGCGGTCGTCTGTTCAGCCGTAATACCCGTAACGTGGCGTTGACCCCCGAAGGTGAATCCTTGCTGCCACTGGCTCGCCGCCTGGTGGCCGACTGGGACAACGCCGAGGACGAAATGCGCCAGCGCTTCACCTTGCAGCGCGGTCGCGTGACGCTGGCGGCGATGCCTTCGTTTGCCGGCAACCTGTTGCCGCCGATCCTCAAGACCTTCCGCGCCCGCTATCCGAATGTCAACGTCACGGTCAACGATGTGATCAACGAACAAGTGCTGGAAATGGTCCGTGATCGTCATGTCGAACTGGGCGTGGCGTTCGAGCCGATGCAGGGTTCGTCCCTGGCGTTCACGCCCTTGTACCTCGATCGCTTCGTCGCGGTGGTGCCGTTGGATTCAGCCTTTGCCCAGCGCGACGAAATCCACTGGGAAACCCTGCTGGAGCAGCCGTTCATCACGCTGCAACGACCCTCCACGGTACGGGTGATGCTGGAAGAGCATCTGCAGGCCCGGGGCATGAAACTGCCGGTGGAGTTCGAGAGCCACCAGTTGGCGACCGTCGGACGGATGGTCGCCAGTGGGCTGGGGGTCAGTGCCGTACCGGCACTGTGCGTCGGGCAGATGCATGAGCTGGGTGCCCGTTGCATCACCTTGAGTGAGCCGGTGATCGAGCGAGCCATCGGGGTGCTGACCAAGCCGGGGCATGAACTGTCGGCGGCGGCGCAGGCGTTGTTCGATACGCTCAGGGATCAGGAATTGGGCACGTTGACCACAGGCGAACACTGACCCTGTGGGAACGATGATCCTGTGGGAGCGAGCTTGCT
>NZ_JACNDD010000155.1:0-14899 GCF_017351395.1 Pseudomonas sp. FW305-28 | reverse complement strand
GCAGGTTATGGCTGGACAACCGCCCCCGGCACCAACGGCAGTTCCAGTGTTGCAATGAAACCGCCGTCGGGATGATTGCCCAGCACCAACGCACCGCCATGGCGCTCGGCGGCACGACGCGCAATCGCCAGACCCAGGCCATGGCCGGCGGCAGTCTGGCCGGGGGCGCGGTAGAACGGTTCGCCCAATTGACCCAGGTGTTCGGCCTCCACGCCAGGCCCGTGGTCGCGCACGCTGATCAGGATCCGTTCGCCCTGGCGCGCCGCGCGCATTTCGATGGGTTGCCCGGTCGGATTGAAGCGCTGGGCGTTACGCAGCAGGTTGTCCACCGCTCGCTCGATCATGGTCGGCCAGCCCTTGAGGGTCAGGTCTGCCTCGGTTTCAAGCTGCACGGTTTGCTCCGGTGACGCCAGTTGTGCATCTTTTTGCAGGGTGAACAGCAAACCGTTGAGGTCCACCTCTTCGGCGCTGGCGTTGTCGGCGTCGACCCGGGCCAGGACCAGGATTTCGCTGATCAACGCTTCCAGGCGATCGCATTCGCGGGTCAGGCGCGGCCAGAGTTTTTCACGTTCCTCGGGGCTGGCCCGTTCAGCCAATGCCAAGGCAATGCGCAGCCGGGCGAGGGGCGAGCGCAGTTCGTGGGACACGTCGCGCAATAGCTGCCGTTGGCTCCCGATCAAGCTTTGCAGGCGCGCGCCCATGCGGTTGAAGTCGGTGGCCAGCACGCCGAACTCGTCTCGCCGGTTGGCCAGCTTGGCGAGGCTGTTCTGCTGGTAGGCGGCCTGGCCCAGGTCATGCACCGCGCCGCGCAGGCGACTCAGTGGGCGGGTGATGGAAAGCGTCACCAACAGGCTGAACAAGGTCAGCACCACCAGCGCGATGCCCAGTGCACTGAGGGGCCAGAGCAGGCTGCCGCGGTGCCAGGCGTCCAGTTCGGGATGGGGAATGCGGTAGATGAACAGGTACGTGTCGCCACTTTTGGCGCTGGTGAACTCGTCGGTCAGCCGCCGCCAGGGCAGGCGTCGGTCGTCGTTGTTCTGCCGGGCCTCGAAGGCCGCGGCACGATGGGGAAAGGTGCCGCGTACCACCGGGTCGCCGCTTTCGTTGAACACCTGGACGTCGATGTGATACTGGCGCTTGCGCTGTTGCAGGATGTCCTGGGCGGCATCCTCGCCCTGGCTTTCGTAGGTTTGCGTCCACTCTTCGGGCAGGGTATTGAGGCCAGGGTGACGGCTGAGGATCCAGGCGTCCTGGTTCAGCATATGGCCCATCAGGATCGAAAGCCCTGCAACCAGGGCGATGGCCAGCCAGAAACTGGCCAGGATGCGCCAGAACAATGAACGCACGATAAATCCTCGAAAACAAAGAAAGCCCAACGGCGATTGGCCGTTGGGCTGGGCAAGCTTCAGCGCATTATTGCGCTTTTTGCGGTTGTTGCGCTTTCCAGGCTTTGAACTCAGCCCACTCGGCGCGACGTTCGGCCTGTTTCTTCTGGATCGCGTCGAATTCCTTCTGCTGCTCAGGCTTCAACAAGCCACGGATCTGGGCATCGACTTTCTCATGCCGGGCCTGCATTTCGTCCTGCATGGCTTTCTGGTCGGCTGGCGACAGCTTGGCCAGGTACTTGTCGACCAGTTCCCGTTGTTCGTGGCGCTGTTCGCCCATGATCCGGCGAATCTGCTGGCGTTGTTCGCGGCTCAGGTCCAGTTGGCTGTAGGGGCCTTTGTCGTGCATCTGGCCGCCGTGACGCGGGCCGTCCATCGGACCCATCGGGCCGGGGCCTTCGGGCATGGCCATGGCGACAGTCGGCAGGGCGGCAGCGAACATCAGAGCGATAAGGGTCTTGCGCATGGTGTGTCTCCTTGTCTCATTCCCGGTCAGTTCCGGATGTGTGCAGATTACGGAGATCAAGGTCAGCGGCGGTCAGGGGGGCGTAAAGCTTGGGTAAAGACGGTTTGGTTCGATGCTGACAAACAGCCTGTACACAACCCCGTGGGGCATGCAATGGGAAGGAGACCCTCGCCACAAAAGCCTCCAGGGGCTGTAGCAGCACTCACAGTCTCTAGAGCCGTAACCTCTAGAGGCTGTAGTAATAACCCCGGCTACGCAGCGCCACGATGCGCGGGCGACCGTCGGGGTGGGGGCCGATTTTCTTGCGCAGGTTGCTTACGTGCATGTCGAGGCTGCGGTCGTACAGGGTCAGCTTGCGGCCCAGGGCGATTTGCGCCAGTTCCTGCTTGTCCAGCGGCTCGCCCGGTTGCTTGAGCAGCGCTTCGAGCAGGCGGCTTTCGGAAACGGTGAGGGTCTGTTCCTGTTCGTCGATGCTGACGACGCCACGCACCGGGCTGAAGGTCAGGTCACCCAGTTCGATCTGGCTGGACACGGCCGACGGATGGCTGCGACGCAGCACGGCGCGCAAGCGGGCGGTCAGTTCCCGTGGGTCGCAGGGCTTGGCCAGGTAGTCGTCGGCACCCAGTTCCAGGCCAAGGATACGGTCCAGCGGCTCACCTCGGGCCGACAGCATCAGCACCGGCAGTTCCGGGTGATCGTTGCGCAATTGCTTGAGCAGTTCCAGGCCACTGCCGTCGGGCAGCATCACGTCCAGGACCACGGCAGCCGGGGCGGTTTCGGCCAAGGCCTTGCGGGCACTCTGGCCATCGTGACAGGCGCGGACCTGAAACCCTTCCTGACTCAGCCAACTCACGAGGAGCTCACACAGCTCCTGGTCATCATCTATCAGTAACAGCTCGCTCATGACTCACTCAATTTAGCCATTGCCGACGTTGTCTACGTCCACCGCTGGCAAAGATACCGCAGAGCAAGGCCAATAGCGCTACCCCGGCACCAATGACGAACCATTGCTGTTGATCGGTCAACAGCCGTGGCAACGGGCTGGCCTGGGCTTCCTTGAGTTGCAGCTTCAGGCGCTGGTTCTCCTGGCGCAGCCGGGCCAGCACAGCGCTTTCGCGCTCGCTGTCGGCATTTTGCAGTTGTTTGCTCAGTTCTTCACGCTGGCGCTCGCTGTCTTTCAAGCGTTGCTGCAATTCGGCGATCTGGCCGCCGGCGCTCAGGGACAAGGGCGCCGAATGACTGCCCTCGGTGCTTTCCTCGCCATGGGCGGGCGCTCCGATCGCCAACGAGACCAACAACAGGCACAACGGACCTTTGCGCATTGCAACTCCTGAATTCCAATCGAGATTAGACAGGTTGTCGGCCGACGAACGATAAAGATGAGCAACGGCGGCAATGAGCCGCGAAGGCCCATCGCGCCAGGGGGGATTTACGGCAGGACTTGCTTGAACGGCTTGACCACGACATTGGCGTAGACGCCGGCCGCCACGAACGGATCGGCCTCGGCCCAGGCCTGGGCGGCGACCAGGGAGTCGAACTCGGCCACGATCAGGCTGCCGCTGAAGCCGGCGGCGCCCGGGTCATTGCTGTCCACCGCCGGGTGCGGGCCGGCCAGCACGATACGACCTTCGGACTTGAGCTGTTGCAGGCGCTCCAGGTGTGCCGGGCGCACGGCCAGGCGTTTTTCCAGGGAGTCGGCGACGTCGGTGGCAATGATTGCGTAGAGCATGTCAGTCCTCGGTTTTTGGCGTGGTGGGGTCGGCATCGTGCAGGTGACGGGACAGGTAGATGCCCTGGCCAATCAGGAACAGCAGCGTCATGCCCAGGCTGCCGAAGACCTTGAAGTCGACCCAGTACTCCTGGAACGTGAACGCAACGAACAGATTGGCGGCACCGCAGAACAGGAAAAACGCGATCCAGGCGATGTTCAACCGGGTCCAGATCAGTTCCGGCAGGCTGATGGCATGGCCCATGATGCGCTTGATCAGCAATCGGTCACCGATGAAGTGGCTGCCGATGAACGCGAGGGCAAACAGCCAGTTGACCACCGGGGCCTTCCATTTGAGGAAGGTTTCGCTGTGGAACGCCAGGGTCAGGCTGCCGAATACAAGGCAGGCGATGAGGGTCAGCCACTGGCTTTTCTCCAGCTTGCGCTGGGACACGAACAGCGCGCCGTAGACCACCAGGGAGCTGATGATCAGCACTGCGGTGGCGCTGTAGATACCGCCTACAGTCAAGGAGTGGCCGGCGAAATCGACGGTCCGGGGATCAAGTTTGTAGACGATGAAAAACAGCAGGAGCGGGATGAAGTCGATGAATTGTTTCACAGTGGCAGCCAGAAGCAGGATGTGGCGGCATAATAACAAACATCCTTGGCCGCGATAGGGCCAGCTGATTTGAGGTAACAAACTCTCGTGAATGTTGATTTGCACTGCCATAGCACGGCCTCCGATGGCGCCCTGGCGCCTGCGGTTCTGGTGGCGCGGGCGTTCGAGCACGGCGTGCGAGTCCTGGCCCTGACCGATCACGACACCCTCGAAGGCCTCGACGAGGCCCGCAGCGCCGCCACGGCGCTGGGCATGCAGCTGGTCAACGGGGTCGAGTTGTCGTGTACCTGGGGCGGGGCGACCATCCATGTGCTGGGCTATGGTTTCGATGTGAATGCGCCGGCGCTGGTCCAGGCCATCGCACAACTGCGCGACGGGCGCTGGCTGCGGTCCGAAGAGATCAGCCGCAAGCTGGCTCTCAAGGGCATGCCCGGTGCGCTGGACGGCGCCCGGCAGATCCAGCAGGAACTGGGCGACAGCGGCAACGCCCCGGCCCGGCCACACTTTGCCGACTGGATGGTGCGCGAAGGGTTCGTCAAGGATCGCGCCGAAGCGTTCCGCAAATGGTTGGGGGCCGGCAAGCTGGGGGACGTCAAGCAGCACTGGCCGACCCTGGAAGAAACCGTCCAGACCCTGCGGGCCGCTGGCGCCTGGGTCAGCCTGGCACATCCATGGCACTATGATTTCACCCGCAGCAAGCGCCGGCGCCTGGTCGCCGACTATATTCAAGCGGGGGGCCATGCCATTGAGGTGGTCAACGGCCATCAGCCTGCCGAGCAAGTGGGCAGCTTGGCGATCCTGGCCCGTGAGTTCGGCCTGCTGGTCACCGCCGGCAGTGATTTCCATGGCCCTGGGGGCTGGTCCGAGATCGGCGAATACCGCCCGTTGCCGGAAGATCTGCCACCACTCTGGTGTAGATTCAAACATGATCCCGTTACCGCCGCCGTCTGAACAGGTAGAACACGTGAGTCAATTTTTCCAGATTCATCCGGAAAACCCGCAAGCGCGCCTGATCAAACAGGCCGTGGAAATCATTCGTGGTGGTGGCGTGGTGGTCTATCCCACCGACTCGTCCTACGCCATCGGTTGCCAGATCGGCGACAAGAATGCCGTGGAGCGCGTCAGACGCCTGCGTCAACTGGACGACAAGCACAATTTCGCGCTCATCTGCAGCGACCTTTCGCAGTTGGGCCTGTTCGCCAAGATCGACACCGGCACCTTCCGCTTGCTCAAGGCGCATTTGCCGGGGCCGTACACGTTCATTCTCAATGCCACCCGGGAAGTCCCGCGGCTGTTGCTGCACCCGAAAAAGCGCACCATCGGCCTGCGGGTGCCGAGCCATCCCATCGCCCTGGCGCTGCTGGCGGAACTGGGTGAGCCGCTGATGAGCGTGACGCTGATCATGCCCGGCGAGACCGAGCCGTTGACCGATCCCTATGAGATGCGCCAGATACTCGAGCATCAGGTGGACCTGATCATCGATGGCGGTTTCGGCGGCATGTCGGCGTCCACGGTGATCAACCTGGCCGATGGCGAGCCCCAGGTGGTGCGCGTCGGGTGCGGCGATCCGACGCCGTTCATGGTCGAGGCCTGAATGTCCGCCGTGGAAACCGTCGTGGACAATGCCGACAGCCAAGCCGGCGCGCAGCAGGAGTTGCCGTTCGCCATGGTCTATGGCCAGGCGGTCATGGAAATGCCCCTGGACCTGTACATTCCGCCGGATGCGCTGGAAGTGTTCCTCGAAGCCTTCGAGGGCCCGCTTGACCTGCTGCTGTACCTGATCCGTAAACAGAACATCAATATCCTCGACATCCCCGTGGCGGAAATCACCCGCCAGTACATGGGCTACGTCGAGTTGATGCAGTCGGTACGCCTGGAACTGGCGGCGGAGTACCTGGTGATGGCGGCCATGCTGGCCGAGATCAAGTCGCGGATGCTGCTGCCGCGCTCGGCGGAGGTCGAAGCGGAAGAGGACGACCCGCGGGCCGAGTTGATCCGGCGTTTGCAGGAATATGAACGCTTCAAGGTCGCCGCCGAAGGCCTCGATGGCTTGAACCGGGTGGGGCGCGATGTGGTGGTGCCCAAGCTCGATGCGCCCGAAGCGCGGGCGCGCAAGTTGCTGCCGGATGTAAGCCTGGAAGAGCTGCTGATGTCCATGGCCGAGGTCCTGCGCCGAGGCGATATGTTTGAAAGTCATCAGGTCAGCCGCGAAGCGCTGTCCACCCGCGAGCGCATGAGCGATGTGCTGGAGCGGCTCAAGGGCGGCGGCTTCGTGCCGTTCGTCGAGCTGTTCACCGCCGAGGAAGGGCGGTTGGGGGTGGTGGTGACGTTTATGGCGGTCCTGGAATTGGTCAAGGAATCCTTGGTCGAGCTGGTGCAGAATGAGCCGTTCGCAGCGATCCACGTGCGGGCACGAGCCGAATAACGAGCAAATCAATGAATCTGACTGAACCCCGCGAGCTGGCCCCCTTGCTTGAAGCTTTCCTGTTGGCTTCGGGAAAGCCGCAATCGATGGAGCGCCTGTTCGAACTCTTCGAAGAAGGCGAGCGACCCGAACCGGCCGTGTTCAAGAAAGCCCTGACGCTGTTGGGCAAGTCCTGCGAAGGACGAGCTTTCGAACTCAAGGAAGTGGCGTCCGGTTATCGCCTGCAGATCCGCGAGAAGTTCGCGCCCTGGGTCGGACGCCTGTGGGAGGAGCGGCCGCAGCGTTACTCCCGCGCCATGCTCGAAACCATGGCGTTGATCGCCTATCGCCAACCGATCACCCGGGGCGAGATCGAGGATGTACGGGGCGTGGCGGTCAACAGCCATATCGTCAAGACGTTGCTGGAGCGCGAGTGGATCCGCGTCGTCGGCTATCGCGATGTACCGGGCAAACCCGCGATGTTCGCCACTACCAAGGCCTTTCTCGATCACTTCAACCTGAAGAACCTGGATGACCTGCCGCCCCTGGCCGAACTGCGGGAGCTGGAACCCGAACCGGTACTGGAGTTCGACGACGTGCCGGTGCCCCAGGGCTTGCAGGAACTGGCGGATGCCAGCGCCGAGCCTGAGGAACCGAAGGAAGAGACCAGTTTCCATTCGTTGTTGCTGGAGCTGGACACCATGGAGGAGGGCTTGAAGACTGATTTCGACGACCTGCTGCGTGAGGGGCCAGGACCTGAAGGCGAGACGAATGATCAGCCGGAGCCCGACGACGTTGAACTTCAAGCCGAGTCTGAACCCGAAGAAGACATCCTCGGCGTTGCCGAAGCCCGGGAAAAACTGCTGGCCGCTGTCGCCGCCCTCCAGCCTCACGAGCCCGAGCCGGAACTGAGCGACGAAGAAGCCGAAGCCCGTGCCCTGGCCGAAGCGATCGAGAACGAACGGCGCCAGCTTGACGATTGATACAACTGGTTTGGAAACACCGTCCCCTGTGGGAGCCGAGCTTGCTCGCGATGACAGAGGAACATTCAGCATCAATGCAGGCTGACCCACCGCTATCGCGAGCAAGCTCGGCTCCCACAGGGGGCTTCAGCCACCGGTCGGCGGAAAAAGCGCTGAGCCTGGGTTGATCAGCTAGTCTCAGATGCGCAATTGCCTCAACAGGCGTATGATTCGCGACCCTTTGGCGATCCCTTCGTCCAAGACCCGTTTTCAAAGCGTCAGGCCAAGCCTGACCCGACCACACCGGGAGGTGCCCAGAATGAAAGACCAAGACCAGAACGACAGCCAGGAAATCGGCCCAGCAGGCGAGAAGCTGCAAAAAGTCCTCGCCCGTATCGGCGTCGGTTCGCGCCGTGACGTGGAAGCCTGGATCACCCAGGGCCGGATCAAGGTCAATGGCAAAGATGCCACCTTGGGCCTGCGTGTCGACATGCACGACGCCATCACCATCGATGGCAAGGTGATCAAGCGCGAAGAGGCCGCCGAAACGGTGCGCCGCGTGATCATGTACAACAAACCCGACGGCGAGATCTGCACCCGTGACGACCCGGAAGGCCGTCCGACCGTGTTCGACAAGATGCCGCGTCCGAAAGAAGGCCGCTGGATCAACATCGGGCGGCTGGACATCAACACCACCGGTTTGCTGATGTTCACCACCGACGGTGAGCTGGCCAACCGTTTGATGCACCCGTCCTACGAGATGGACCGCGAATACGCCGTGCGTGTGCGTGGCGAAGTCGACGACGAGATGATCGAGCGCCTCAAGGCCGGTGTTGTGCTGGAAGACGGCCCGGCGCGTTTCACCGACATCAAGCAGGCGCCCGGCGGTGAAGGTTTCAACCACTGGTATCACTGCGTGGTGATGGAAGGCCGTAACCGTGAAGTGCGGCGTTTGTGGGAATCCCAGGGGCTGGTGGTCAGCCGCCTCAAGCGCGTGCGTTTCGGCCCGGTGTTCCTCAACTCCGACCTGCCGATGGGCCGCTGGCGCGAAATGAGCCAGTACGAAGTCGACATCCTGGCCGCCGAAGTGGGTCTCAAGCCGGTGGCGATGCCGCAGATGACCGCCAAGAGCAAGGACAAGCTGGAGCGGATGCAGCGTAAATCCTCGCGCCCGATGGGCAAGACCGAGCGCGTGCGTACGCTGCGTCCGGCTGCTGAAGGTGTGGCGACCGGTCCGCGTCCTTCCCGCGAGCCGCAGATCGAAGGCGAGCGCCCGGCCCGCAAGCCTGCGCCTCGTCAGGACGGTGAGCGTGGCCCACGTACGCCGCGTCCGGCCAATGGTCGGACTGAGCGCGGTGAAGGTCGCGGTGCTCCGGCAGGTCGCGGTACGCCCGTCGCCGATCGCCCGGCCGACACCAAGCGTCCGGCCAAGCCGGCGCCGAAAAAGCGCCCGGGTATCGTCCTGGCCGACCGCGACGCGCCATCGGGCAAGCGCCGTGGTGCACCGGCAGGTTCGGGACAGCGTCCGGGGTTCGGGCGTCGTAAGCCGGAGTGATCGGCAGCCGCCCATGAAAAAAGCCAACTTTCGAGTTGGCTTTTTTTTTGCCTGGCTTTCATTGATTCGGTGCCGGTGAGTCCGCTATCGCGAGCAAGCTCGCTCCCACAAGGGGCTTCAGCGAATGGAAGATTTACATTCAACGTCGTCCCACTGTGGGAGCGAGCTTGCTCGCGATGGCGGCATCAGCCGTGCAGAAATCCCACCTAAAGCACAAATCGTCCATCGAACATCGGCTCGTTATCCAGCGCCAATACGCCGCTCTCGAAAATCAGATCCAGATGATGGCTGCCCTTGGCCCCGCCACCCAGTCCCAGGTGCAAGCCGCAGTGGCGCTCCTCGAAACCGGCATTGCGGGCGTACAGGCTCTTGACCCCTTCGTTGGTGCCGATCCCCAATTCCTCGATGCGGCGATTGGACGGGTTGGCGTCCAGGTATTTGTTGAAGTCGTGCTCCAGGCCAGGTACATCGGTGGCGATTTTCTGGATGGTGGAGTCTTCGATCCACAGCTCCAGCGGCGATTGCAACACGCCGTATTTGCGTGCGAACGGGATGGTGCTCAGGAATGTGCCGACAAAATTCACCCGGCCATTGATGGTGTCGCTGTGGGTGGCGATTTCGCCGGGGGCCAGGTCGTAGTTGCCGACCCCGTTGATGTCGGTCCATTTCTTAACGCCGCCCAGGGCGGTGTCGAAATATGAACCGCGGTCATCCTGGAAACTCAGGGTCGTCGCCTGGGACATGCGTCGGATCAGGTGACTGTTGAGCCCGGCGATGCGCTGGGGAATCACGCTGAAGGTGTCGTAGAAATAATCGCCGTAGTCCTTGAACAGCAGCGATTTCTTCCAGTTGTCGGCCATCACGCCTTGCAGCGCACGGACAAAGTCCGGGCCGTCGGGACGTGGGTTGGGCAGGGTGGAAGAGTCGTAGAAGAAAATATACAGATCGCTGTCGGCAATGGCCTTGGACAGGCGCTCCGTGGGCTCGAGGTCCAGGCGCATGGCACTGAACCGGAAGGGTGAGCCGCTGCCCGCCTGTTCGGCGATGGCGCCGGTCAGCGCTTCGTAGTCAGCAGTATGACCGAGCAACACCTTGGCGGGCTGAATGCCGGCCAGGGCGGGATGGTGTTCGAGATAGTAAAGGAAATGTGAGATGGCTCGTTGTGTGTCCATGCTTATTCTTCCCTGACAAGTTCATTTAACTTCCCTGACAACCGGCAAAAAGTGGCGGAGTCGACCGGCCGGATCGCCTCCGCCGGGCGGTGCCTACAGAGGCCACATCGCCGTGCCGAACGGAACGACGGCGTCGGCTTGCATCATTTCAACGGCGGCTTCATGGGTTGGGGCTTCAAACCATTCGTCCAGTTGCAGTTCGGTTTCCAAGTCTTTGTCCAGTGCTTGCATAGTGAATCTCCTAGATGACTTTTACGGAAATCAGCGGACCGATTCGGCGAGTGGAAACAGGCCGGTGACGGCACCGCAGAACTTGTCGGCACGATGCCTTGGCAAGTCGCTGAAAACCTAGTCGAGGGTTTTTTGGATTGCAAAAAAATAATTTATTTTTTTCGTTTGAACTTTTTGTTCCATTTTTAACGACAACATTACTCATTCAAAAACAGCCGCCTGGGTGTTTTTTTTAATAGGTAGCTACCTACCGTCAATTTGCAGTCAGCCTACGGAAATTTCCTACTTGGAAAGTTTGCGTGACGGGTTGTAAAGAAATGCTGACGAAAAAGACCGGCCGAGAGGGGCCGAAACGTCGTTTCCCCAAAGCGTAAGAAAAAACTTCCGTAAGCCCCACCCTGCAGGGTTTTCCAAGGCTCTGGCCCGCTTGTTTCGAATCGATGGGCAGGGTGAGATGCGCCCCATGCCTGTCGTGCAGGTGAATAACAAAAAGGAGGCGCAATGAACGCCGCAGCTCCAGTGCATTTCTCCCGTCGTGGCGTTTTTAGCGCTACACCCTTCAGGGGCTCGCAAGGGCCTGGACACTTTTTTGCAGCCGCCCGGCATGTTCGAGGCGGACCCATGCAATCCCGGCAAACGACACGCTGATCCGGTGGTGTCTGGCAGCAGGGGGTCAGCGGTGTACAATGCGCCGCGTTTTACTGTGACCCTTCGCGTACCCACGCACTTTCAAGGTTATCCACCTTGTTCACTCCGCCACGCCACAAGCGTGTCGGGTTCGATTTCGTCACAGATAAAAACAAACAGGTGACGCATGACCGTTGTAAAAACGCTGAATTCCTGGTGCCTGCGCTGGGGTTTGATCGGCGCTGCTTGAGATCCGATTCGAGCGGCAACGTCTAACGAACATCATCAAACCTTGCGTGAGACCCTTTTCATGAGTGGACAAAACTCGCATTCGGGCGAGCTGAAACGCGGCCTGAAAAATCGCCACATTCAACTGATCGCCCTCGGTGGCGCGATCGGCACCGGCCTGTTCCTCGGCTCGGCGGGGGTGCTGAAATCAGCCGGCCCGTCGATGATCCTCGGCTACGCCATCTGCGGCTTCATCGCCTTCATGATCATGCGCCAGTTGGGCGAAATGATCGTCGAAGAGCCCGTCGCCGGGTCCTTCAGCCACTTCGCCCACAAGTACTGGGGCGGTTTCGCCGGGTTCCTGTCGGGTTGGAACTGCTGGATTCTCTACATCCTGGTGGGCATGTCCGAGCTGACCGCGGTCGGCAAGTACATCCATTACTGGGCCCCGGACATCCCGACCTGGGTGTCGGCGGCGGCGTTTTTCATCCTGATCAATGCGATCAACCTGGCCAATGTCAAAGTCTTCGGCGAGGCCGAGTTCTGGTTCGCGATCATCAAGGTCGTGGCGATTGTCGGCATGATTGCCTTGGGCAGCTATTTGCTGGTCAGCGGTCATGGTGGCCCGCAGGCGTCGGTGACCAACCTGTGGTCCCATGGTGGGTTCTTCCCCAACGGCGTGAGCGGCCTGGTGATGGCCATGGCGATCATCATGTTCTCCTTCGGTGGCCTGGAAATGCTCGGTTTCACCGCCGCTGAGGCCGACAAACCGAAAACCGTGATCCCCAAGGCCATTAACCAGGTGATCTACCGGATTCTGATTTTCTACATCGGCGCGCTCGTGGTGCTGTTGTCCCTGACCCCTTGGGACAGCCTGCTGGCCACCCTTAACGCTTCCGGCGATGCCTACAGCGGCAGCCCGTTCGTGCAGGTGTTCTCGATGCTGGGCAGCAACACCGCTGCGCATATCCTCAACTTCGTGGTGCTGACCGCCGCGCTGTCGGTGTACAACAGCGGCACCTACTGCAACAGCCGCATGTTGCTGGGCATGGCCGAGCAGGGCGATGCGCCCAAGGCCTTGTCCAGGATCGACAAGCGCGGCGTGCCGGTACGTTCGATCCTCGCGTCGGCGGCGGTCACGCTGGTGGCGGTGCTGTTGAACTACCTGGTCCCGCAGCATGCGTTGGAGTTGTTGATGTCGCTGGTGGTCGCGACCCTGGTGATCAACTGGGCGATGATCAGCTACTCGCACTTCAAGTTCCGCCAGCACATGAACCAGACCCAACAGACGCCACTGTTCAAAGCGCTGTGGTATCCGTACGGCAACTACATCTGCCTGGCGTTCGTGGTGTTCATCCTGGGCGTGATGTTGCTGATTCCCGGCATCCAGATCTCGGTCTACGCGATTCCGGTGTGGGTGGTGTTCATGTGGGTGTGCTACGTGATCAAGAACAAGCGCAGTGCCCGCCAGGAATTGGCTGTGGCGGCTGCCAAGTAAGCACGAAACCCTGTGGGAGCGAGCTTGCTCGCGATGGCGGTGGGTCAGCAATATCAAGGGTGACTGACACACTGCAATCGCGAGCAAGCTCGCTCCCACAGGAGTTAGGCGTCGCCCTGGGGGATTCGGGGTATTCTGTGGGGCTTGATAGCGGACCCTTTCCCATGCTGGCGATTTCCAACACCGTGCACATCCCGGACGCCGAGATCGAGCTGACGGCCATCCGCGCCCAGGGGGCCGGGGGGCAGAACGTCAACAAGGTCTCCAGCGCCGTGCATTTGCGCTTCGACATTCCGGCCTCGTCGCTGCCCGAGTTCTACAAGGAGCGGTTGCTGGCCCTGCGCGACAGTCGCATTACCAGCGACGGTGTGCTGATCATCAAGGCCCAGCAATACCGTACCCAGGAACAGAACCGGGCCGACGCGCTGGAGCGCTTGTCCGAACTGATCCTCAGCGCCACCAAGGTCGAAAAGAAGCGCCGCCCGACCAAGCCGACCCTGGGTTCGAAAAAGCGTCGCCTGGAATCCAAGACCAAGCGCGGCTCGATCAAGGCCGGGCGCGGCAAGGTGGATTTCTAGTCCTTCTCCCGCGCTTCACGGTAGCGGGGCGCCTGCCGGTACAGGTAGACACTCAGTGCCAACCCACCCAGGGCCGCCAGGGCGGCGAACAGAAAGATCGAGGCAAAGCCGAAGCCCGCGGCAATCGCGCCGGCCAGTGGCCCGGTGATCCCCAACGACAAATCAATGAACAGCGAATAGGCGCCCACCGCCGCCCCACGACTGGAGGCCGGCACCAGGTTGACCGCTTCCACGCCCAGCGCTGGAAACACCAGGGAAAAGCCGAAACCGCTCAACGCCGCGCCCGCCAGGGCCCAGTGGGCATCCGGTGCGAGCCACAACAGCAACAAACCGAGGGTTTCCACCGACAGGCAGGCAATCGCTACGCGAAAGCCGCCCAGACGGTTGATCAGGTTGCCGAACAACAGGCGCGCGCCGATGAAGCTGGCGCCGAACAGGCTCAGGCACAGCACGGCGTTGTCCCAGTGCTGCGTGGCGTAGTACAGGGTGATGAAGGTCGCGATCGTGCCAAACCCGATGGAGCCCAAGGCCAGGCCGCAGCCGTGTGGCAGCACACGTCCCAACACATGCATGAACGGCAGGCGTTCGCCAGCGACGATGGGCGCCGCGGTTTTGCGCCAGGCCAATGCCAGCCCCAGCAAACCCAGCAAGATGATGCTGACGCCCATGCTCCACAGCCCCAACGCATTGACCAGCCATACCCCCAGCGGCGCACCGATCGCCAGCGCGCCGTAACTGGCGATGCCGTTCCAGGAAATCACCTTGGCGGTATTCGCTGCACCGACCCGGCCAATGCCCCAGCCAATCGAACCCGAACCCACCAGGCTTTCGGCACTGCCCAGCACCAGGCGACCGATCAACAGGCTGATCAGGCTGAGTGTCGGCAGGTGGGGCGTCCAGGCCGACACGAGCATGAACACACCGCTCAGCCCGCAGCCGGCGAGGCCGAACATCACCGCGCGCTTGCTTCCCAGGTTGTCGATGATTCGCCCTGCATAAGGGCGACTGAGCAGGGTGGCCAGGTACTGCACGCTGATCACCAGCCCGGCGATCACCGCGCCGAAACCCAGTTCGCCATGGACGAAACCGGGCAGCACGGCCAGGGGAATGCCGATATTCAGGTAGCCGATGAAGGTGAACAGGACAATGGAAACGACTTGCAGCGTGACCGCCAGGGGGCGCTGGGAATCTGACATGGGAAAGAGGTCCACGGAGCAGCAGGATAGATAGGCTGCTTATGATAACGGTGAGCGCGGCGTCCGGGCGTGGAAAAGTAAAACTATTTGCCCAATGGTGGTTCAGCTGTCGTGCTGTCCGCTGACCAGGCGCGTGGTGACCAGCGCGGCGATGGCGTTTTCTTCGCTGCCGAAACGGGCCAGCAGGGCCGCTTGTTTCTCGGCGGGGAGGCGGGTCCAGATCTCGACCATTTTCTCGGCGGTACCGATCAGGACGCTGGCCTGGCTTTC
>NZ_JACNDD010000154.1:0-14936 GCF_017351395.1 Pseudomonas sp. FW305-28 | reverse complement strand
ACCCAGCGGGAGCAAGCTCCCTCGCCACAAGTGCGGTGCCACAGCCGGTTTTTTTGCGTAAAATGCCGGCCTTTCGTCACACCTCACGGATTTCGCGTCATGGGCACTCTTACGGTCAACCAGAACAAACTGCAAAAGCGCCTGCGCCGCCAGGCCGGTGAGGCGGTCGCCGATTTCAACATGATCGAGGACGGCGACAAGGTCATGGTCTGCCTGTCCGGCGGCAAGGACAGCTACACCTTGCTCGATGTGCTGATGCATTTGCAGAAGGTTGCGCCGATCAAGTTCGACATTGTCGCGGTGAACATGGACCAGAAGCAGCCCGGGTTCCCCGAGCATGTGCTGCCGGCCTATCTCGAGTCGCTGGGTGTGGAATATCACATCGTCGAAAAAGACACCTATTCGGTGGTCAAGGAATTGATTCCCGAAGGCAAGACCACCTGTTCGCTGTGCTCGCGCCTGCGGCGCGGAACGCTCTACACCTTTGCCGACGAGATCGGTGCGACCAAGATGGCCCTGGGTCACCATCGCGACGACATCGTCGAGACGTTCTTCCTGAACATGTTCTACAACGGTTCGCTCAAGGCCATGCCGCCCAAGCTGCGAGCCGATGACGGGCGCAACGTGGTAATCCGCCCGCTGGCCTATTGCAGCGAGAAGGACATCCAGGCCTATTCGGATTTCAAGCAGTTCCCGATCATCCCCTGCAACCTGTGCGGCTCCCAGGAAAACCTGCAACGCCAGGTGGTCAAGGAGATGCTCCAGGAGTGGGAACGCAAGACCCCGGGCCGTACCGAGAGCATTTTCCGTGGCCTGCAGAACGTCATTCCGTCGCAACTGGCGGACCGCAACCTGTTCGATTTCACCAACCTGCGCATCGACGAAAACGCCACGCCGCGGTTCGTCAACGTGGTGAACCTCTGACGGCGCCAACCGCTCTATTCACGGCGCCAGTGGCTATAAGGGCCACTGGCGCCGTTTTCATTTCCGACCCCAGGAGAGGGCATGCGCGATTACAAGTGGCTGCACGAGTATTGTCTGAACCGTTTCGGTTCGGCGGCTGAACTGGAGGCCCACCTGCCGGTTCCCAAGACCCCGGCGCAACTGCGCAAGATCGGCGACGACCGCTACCTCTCGACCATGGCGCTGCGGGTGTTCCGCGCCGGGCTCAAGCACAGCCTGGTGGATGCCAAGTGGCCGGCGTTCGAAGAGGTGTTCTTCAAGTTCGATCCGGAGAAAGTCGTGCTGATGAGCGCCGAGCACCTGGAGCGACTGATGCAGGATGCACGAATCATCCGCCACCTGGGCAAGCTCAAGAGCGTGCCGCGCAACGCGCAACTGATATTGGACGTGGCCCACGAAAAGGGCAGCTTTGGCGCACTGGTGGCCGACTGGCCGGTGACTGACATCGTCGGCCTGTGGACCTACCTGAAAAAGCACGGCCATCAACTGGGCGGCCTGTCGGCACCGCGCTTCTTGCGGATGATGGGCAAGGATACCTTCGTGCCCAGTTATGACGTAGTGGCCGCGCTCAACGCCCAGGACATCATCGACAAAGTGCCCACCAGCCTGCGGGACCTGGCGACGGTGCAGGGGGCATTCAACCAGTGGCATGAAGAGAGCGGGGGAAGGCCCATGAGTCAGATATCGATGATGCTGGCGTATACCGTTAATCATTGAGACCGCATTGGGGCCATCGCGAGCAAGCTCGCTCCCACAGGATGCCATCGAGCCCTTGTGGGAGCGAGCTTGCTCGCGATAGCGGTTTATCAGGCGACGGAGAGATCTCCCTCACCCGCCAACCGCCGGTTCAACTGGAACCGCCAGCGCACATACAGCAGGGCCGAGCAGAACACCGCCACGCTCGCCGCCATTTCCAGCACGCCGAACCATTGCCGGTTCGGGTCATAGGCCGCCAGTGCGCCTTTGATGAAATACAGGTTCACCACGAAGCACATCCATGAGTGTCCACGGGCGCTGCCGCTGAGTATGCCGGGCGCGAGTATCAGCAGCGGCACCAGTTCGATCAGCAGAATCACCCAGGGCCGCGCGCCGTGCAGGTCGGCGATCAGCAGATAGTAGGCGCTGAGCAACCCCACCAGGCCGAAAAAGCACAGCAGGCTGAGGACGCGAGCCAGGCGTACGCGCGGTTCCAGCCATTGGATCGAAGGCAGGATCTTCGGCTTCTTAGCCACGGCCGTTCTCCAGCAGCAGGGCGGTTTTCGCCAGGCGCAAACCCAAGGCGCGGCACAGGGCGACTTCATGTTCGTTCAAGCCGCTTTTACCGTCGGCCCCGGCATGGTGGCTCGGACCGTAGGGCGTACCCCCGCCCTGGGTGTCGATCAGGGCCGATTCGCTGTAGGGCAGGCCGGTGATCAGCATGCCGTGGTGCAACAGCGGCAGCATCATCGACAGCAGGGTGGTTTCCTGGCCGCCGTGCAGGCTCGCGGTGGAGGTGAACACCCCGGCCGGTTTGCCCACCAGTGCGCCGGTCAGCCACAGGTTGCTGGTGCCGTCGAGAAAGTACTTGAGTGGCGCAGCCATGTTGCCGAACCGCGTCGGGCTGCCCAAGGCCAGGCCGGCGCAGTGTTTCAGGTCATCGAGGCTGGCGTAGAGCGGGCCTTGCTCGGGGATGTCCGGGGAAACCGCTTCGCACTCGGCGGAAATCGCCGGCACCGTACGCAACCTGGCTTCCAGCCCGGCCTGTTCGACACCCCGGGCGATTTGCCGGGCCATCTCGTTGGTGGAGCCGCTGCGGCTGTAATACAGCACCAGGATGTACGGCGTGGTCACGGCAGGATCTCCAGAATCTTCTCCGGCGGCCGGCCGATCACGGCCTTTTCACCGGCTTCCAGAATCGGCCGTTCCATGAGTTTCGGGTGGGCGGCGATGGCTGCGATCAACTGGGCCTGGCTCAGGCTTTCGTCGGCCAGGTTCAGGTCTTTGTATTCATCCTCGCCGGTGCGCAGCAATTGCCGGGCGGTGATGCCGAGCTTGCCCAGCAGGCGTTCCAGTTGCGCGGCGTCGAGCGGGGTTTCCAGGTAGCGGACCACGGTGGGCGTCAGGCCGCGGGCCTCCAACAGTTCCAGCGCACCGCGGGATTTCGAGCAGCGCGGGTTGTGATAAAGCGTCAGATCGGTCATGAGCGGGTCGCATCTTGCGTAAGGTGGCGGCTATTCTACTGTGCCGCGAAGTCCCTAGCACCTTAGAGAGGCGACGGGTCGCAGCAGCGTTCACATTCAGACAAGGATTGGTACATGACAAGGCGATTGATGGCGGCACTGACATTCATGGGCATCCTGTTGCTCGCCGGTTGCGGAAACGACTACGGAGTGGACCAGAACGGCCAGGCCATCGACTCGCAGCGGCTGGACAAACAATGGCTGGTGCTCAACTACTGGGCGGAATGGTGCGCGCCATGCCGCACCGAAATTCCGGAATTCAACGCCTTGGCCGAACAGCTCAAGGGGCGCAACGTCGGTGTGTTCGGGGTCAACTTCGACCAGGTGCAGGGCGAAGAGCTCAAGAGTGCCAGCGACAAGATGGGGATTCGCTTCACGGTGCTGGCCCGGGATCCGGCCGAGATCTTCGACCTGCCTCGCAGTGAAGGCTTGCCGGTGACTTACATCATCGATAACCGGGGCAAGGTGCGCGAGCAGTTGCTGGGGGAGCAGACGGCGGCGGGGGTAATGGCCAAGCTTGAGGCGTTGCAGGCGTTCAAATAACCCACTTGTGGTTGAGGGCTTCGTGTGTGGCGAGGGAGCTTGCTCCCGCTGGACTGCGCAGCAGGCCCCTGCATTCTGCCTGAAACATCAAA
Source organism: Pseudomonas sp. FW305-28 (assembly GCF_017351395.1). Taxonomy (NCBI): domain Bacteria; kingdom Pseudomonadati; phylum Pseudomonadota; class Gammaproteobacteria; order Pseudomonadales; family Pseudomonadaceae; genus Pseudomonas; species Pseudomonas sp. FW305-28. The sequence goes on along the minus strand of NZ_JACNDD010000154.1, from coordinate 11,119 downwards.
GTGACAGGTGCATCCGGGGGCCGCTTCGCAGCCCAGCGGGAGCAAGCTCCCTCGCCACAGGGTTAACCATGTCCCTGGTCCAACCGGGTGTGTCTGGAGGCCTCAGCCTTCTTCCAGCCACCATCGCAGCGGCTTGCCCTGGGCGGGCCAGAAGCGCATCTGCTCGATGGGCGAGATGTCCCAGCGTTCGACCTTTTCCAGGGCCTGCAAGAAGCGCGTCTCCTGCTCCATCAGCGCCGGGGCGCAGAGCTTGCGGGTGCTGCCGATCTTGCCGAAGCTCAAGCGATGGCCTTCCAGGGTGTAGGGCGCGAACCAGTGGTTGCAGCCGCCGTTGCCGTAGGCCCGGCCGTCATCCCCAAGGGTGATGGTCAGGTGGCTGTAGTCCATCAATGGCCGTTCGCCGATCCATTCCAGGATATAGCTGCGGTTGTGTTGCAACTGCACAGGTTCAGCGGCACACCCCATCAGGCTCATGCCGATCGACGCGGACAGGGCCAAACGTTTCATCAGGCGGCTTCCTGGCATGTCGGGCACAGGTGTTTTTCACCCACGGTGGTCCAGCCCAGTTCGGCGATCCGTGCGGTGGCGGCCGGTTTCTCGGCCTTGACGCCGAGTTTGGCATCGACGGCGAATTCGAAGCTCAGTGCCTTGGCGCAAGCGTCACAGTTGACCTGCCAGGTATGGATCGCCAGTTCGCCGAACACCGGGCCGGTGGTCATGGCGGTCCATTGGCCCATGGGTTTGAGCAGGTGCCGCACGGTGTCCACGGTCAGGCGCATGGACAAATCCTTGCTGCCCTTGAGCGTGACGAGCAATACATCGTTGGCCTGGATCGAGCCGCCATTGCCGGTGACCTGGTAGCGGCCCGGCGCCAGGGCGCGGACTTCGGTCAAGGTGTGCTGCGGGTTCATCAGGGTGTAGCGGAAATCGTGTTCGGCCATGGGTCCTCCAAATAGGCGCGACATGCTAGCACGGGGCATGGCTTGGGATGGTCAACCACGAATCTTGCCGACGAAACTCCACCCCCTGTGGGAGCGAGCTTGCTCGCGATGGCGGCAAATCAGTCAATATTGATGTTGATTGACAGACCGCTATCGCGAGCAAGCTCGCTCCCACAGGGGGGGTGTTGGTTCAGGTTTAGCGGTCCACCAGGTTCTGTGGTGTGCCGGCCGCCCAGGCTGCGATGTTATCCAGGGTGGTCATGGCAATCGCCGCCAAGGCTTCATGGGTGAGGAAGGCCTGGTGGGCGGTGATCACCACATTGGGGAAGGTCAGCAGGCGTGCCAGCACATCGTCTTGCAAGGGCTGGTCGGAGCGGTCCTTGAAGAACAGTTCGGCCTCTTCTTCATAGACATCCAACCCCAAATAGCCCAGTTGACCGCTCTTCAGCGCCTCGATCAGGGCTGGTGTATCCACCAGGCCACCGCGTCCGGTGTTGATCAACATGGCGCCGCGTTGCATCGACGCCAGGGATTGGGCGTTGATCAGGTGGCGGCTCTGTTCGTTCAGCGGGCAGTGCAGGCTGATGATCTGCGCTTGTGCCAGCAGTTCATCCAGAGGCAGGTAGCGGGCACCGAGGGCTTCGATCTGCGGGTTGGGGTACGGGTCGTAAGCGAGCAATTGGCAGCCGAAGCCGGCCATGATCCGCGCGAATGTCGCGCCGATCTGCCCGGTGCCGATCACCCCGACGGTCTTGCCCACCAGGTCGAACCCGGTCAACCCATGGAGGCTGAAATTGCCGTCCCGGGTGCGGTTGTAGGCGCGGTGCAGGCAGCGATTAAGAGCCATGATCAACGCCACGGCATGTTCGGCCACGGCGTGGGGCGAGTAGGCCGGGACCCGGACGATGCTCAAGCCCAGGCGCTTGGCGGCAGGCAGGTCGACGTGGTTGTAGCCGGCCGAGCGCAGGGCGATCAGCCGCGTGCCGCCTGAGGCCAACCGTTCCAGCACCGGGGCGCTCAGGTCATCGTTGATGAACGCGCAGACCACTTCATGCCGTTCGGCCAGGGCCACGGTGTCCAGGTTCAGGCGGGCGGGCTGGAACTGCAACTCGAGGCCGGCGGGCGCCGGGGCTTTGATGAAACTGTCACGGTCGTAGGTCTGGCTGCTGAAAAGAATCGCGCGCATGGTGGCCTCCTGGCAAAAAACAGTTCGGGGTCGGAGCGTGGATTTTCAGCGATTCCGATTGCCAGGGTATTGCCCTGGATCAGGCGCTGATACGCGCCTCGTTGGCGAGGCGGTTGATTGCGCGCTCCAGGTCTTCCAGGGCCGCAGCGGCTTTCGGGTCCTGTTGCTTGAGCAGGGTTTCGCTGCGCTGGCAGGCCGCCCGCAATTGCGGTACGCCGCAGTAACGGGTGGCGCCGTGCAGGCGGTGGACCCGTTCGATCAGGGCGTTGTGATCGTTGGCCTCGCAGGCCTGGCGGATCGCTTCGCGGTCGGCTTCCAGGGACGCCAGCAGCATTGCCAGCATGTCCGCTGCCAGATCGGCCTTGCCGGCGGCCAGGCGCAAGCCTTCTTCATGATCGAGCACCAGCAGTTCGCTGCCACCCTGGGCATCGCTGTTGCGCTCCGGCGACTGGTTGCGCAGGGCCAGGCCGGTCCATTTGAGCACCACCTGGGCCAGTTGCCGTTCGCTGATGGGCTTGGTCAGGTAGTCGTCCATGCCGCTTTGCAGCAGGGCGCGTTTTTCGTTGGCCATGGCGTGGGCGGTGAGGGCGACGATGGGCAGCGGCGTGCAATGCCGCTCGCTTTCCCACTGGCGGATCGCCTCGGTGCTCTGGCGACCGTCCATGCCGGGCATCTGCACGTCCATCAGCACCAGGTCGAAGGTTTCCTTCTGCACCGCCTTGACCGCTGCGTAGCCGCTTTCCACCGCCAGCACCTTGGCGCCCATGTCTTCGAGCAGGGTCTGCACCAGCAGCAGGTTGGCCGGGTTGTCGTCCACGCACAGCACTTTCGGGGCACGGCTGGAAACCGGCTCACTGGGTTCGCTGCGGGGCGGGCGCGGGTTGACCAGGTCGGACAGCGCGCGGCGCAACTTGCGGGTGCAGGCCGGCTTGGCCTGCAACTGACTGTGGGGGTTGGGCACCGAGAGGTGGTACAGGGTCTGTTCGGTGGTGGGGCACAGCACGAGCACTTTGCAGCCCAAGTGCTCAAGGTCCCAGATGTGCTGGTTGAGGCGCTCCGGCGGCATGTCGTTGCTGGTGATGCCTAGCACGGCCAGATCGATCGCCTGGTCGGTCTGGTGGGCGACGGTGATGCCGTTGGTCAGGCTCTCCAGGGTGTTGAACGGCGTCACTTGCAGGCCGCAGTCTTCGAGTTGGTGCTGCAAGGCCTGGCGGGCCAGTTCATGGTTCTCCAGCACCGCTACGCGCCGGCCCAGCAAAGGCGGGCCCGGCAGGTCTTCGGCATCGTCACGGGTCTTGGGCAGGCGCAGGCTGATCCAGAACTCCGAGCCTTCGCCCGGTGTGCTGTCGACGCCGATCTCGCCGCCCATCTGCTCCACCAGACGCTTGGAGATCACCAGGCCCAGGCCGGTGCCCCCCGGTTGCCGGGACAGCGAGTTGTCGGCCTGGCTGAATGCCTGGAACAGCGCCCGCACGTCCTGGTTGGACAGGCCGATACCGGTGTCCTGGATGCTGATGCGCAACTGCACGCTGTCTTCGTGCTCGTCTTCGAGCATGGCCCGAGCGACGATGGTGCCCTCGCGGGTGAACTTGATGGCGTTGCTCACCAGGTTGGTGAGGATCTGCTTGAGGCGCAGCGGATCGCCCACCAGCGACAGCGGTGTGTCCCGGTAGACCAGGCTCACCAGTTCCAACTGCTTGGCGTGGGCGGCCGGGGCGAGGATGGTCAGGGTGTCCTGCAGCAGGTCCCGCAGGTTGAACGGAATGCTGTCGAGCACCAGCTTGCCGGCCTCGATCTTCGAAAAGTCGAGGATCTCGTTGATGATCCCCAGCAGGCTGTCGGCGGATTTCTCGATGGTGCCCAGGTAATCGAGCTGGCGCGGGGTCAGTTCGCTTTTTTGCAACAGGTGGGTAAAACCGAGGATGCCGTTGAGCGGTGTGCGGATTTCATGGCTCATGTTCGCCAGGAACTCGGATTTGATCCGGCTCGCTTCCAGGGCTTCCTTGCGGGCCAGGTCCAGCTCGATGTTCTGGATCTCGATGGTTTCCAGGTTCTGGCGCACGTCTTCGGTGGCCTGGTCGATGCTGTGCTGCAATTCTTCCTGGGCGTTCTGCAAGGTACTGGCCATGCGATTGATGCCCGAGGCCAGTTCATCCAGCTCCTGGCTGCCCAGCGGTGGCAGGCGGGTTTCCAGGTGACCGTCCTTGAGCTGGGCCACGGCTTGCTTGATCTGGCTCAACGGTCGGTTGATCGTGCGGCCCATGCGCAGGGCCAGCAGCGCGGTCAGGCACAGGCCCGCGGCGATCAGCAGCAGGCTGGCGAACAGGCTGCGATAGCCGCGCAGTAACATGCCGCTGTGGGACAACTCCAGCTCGACCCAGCCCAGCAGACGGTCGGCTTCCTCGGGAATCAGTTCGCCCGCCAGGTTGCGGTGCTTGCCGAATACCGGCAGCAAGTAGCGCGTGGCGTCGTTGCCGGTGCGTTGCAGCAGCTGTGCACTGTTGCCCTCCGGGGCCCGGTTGAGCATGGTCGGGCCGGCGTGGGCCAACGGCGCGCGGTCGGGGGCGAGGAAAGTCACGGCGCGCACGTCCGCTTGCTCGAGGGACTGGGTGGCGATGCGCTCCAGCAGATCGGTGTCCTGGCGGCTCATGGCCGGGGCGACCAGCGGGGCCAGTTGCTCGGCGATCATCTCGCCACGTTGCAGCAACTGGGCGTGCAGGTCCGATTGCTGCATCCAGGTGAAATAGCCGCCCAGGACCAGCGCCATCAGGCTGGTCGGCAACAGGGTCAGCAACAGCACGCGGCCTTTGATTCCCAGTTTCTTGAGCACACTTGTCTCCTGCATCCAGCGGTCTGATTGAGCTGTGCGCGCATCCGGCACGCACCACCTGGGCAGTGTAGCGATTTGCGGGCGGGCGATCTTCGTAAATTCATGTCTGCCATGCATTCGTAGCGCTGGGCAATTGCCCACGGCGATAAGTGGCGGTGGCGTCTGGCGTCGATCTTGCGATGACCGAGTAGGCAACCTCCGAGCCTTTTTTGGGATCAGGCCTGCCCTTTGACCATCGGTCGGGCCTGTCAACCTTGACAGGTGTTCTTTTCTTTCTTCTGTTTAAGCTCGGTGTCGTGAGTTATATACATTCATCAGGAGAAAAACATGAATACCGTCAGCACAGAGGAAAAGTTAAAGCGTGTAAAGTCTGCTGCCAAGCTTAACGCGAAAGGCTCAATGACTATTACCCTGAATGGACGCACTATCCAAACGGAGGATGTTTATATTTTGGATGCTCCTGATAACTCCCTTGTGGGGTTTATAGGCGATGGAGATGATTTGGCTATCGTGCAGTTCAGCACGCTGACCGAACCGGGTGCCTATAACCTCAAAGAGCACCGTATTTGGATATACCTTGCGTTTGACGGTTTAATCTGGGATGCAGAGACTGGAGATTTAACGCTTGAGGTAATCGAGCTGAAGAGTAAATACAAAGGTCATTTTGATATAAAAACCCTGGACCACCGGAAAGTGGATGGGGTGTTTGACGTCCGGAAGGTATAGATTCGAGAGTCGCGGATTGGGGGCCGGTTCCCCCCCCTGAAGGTTTGCTCGATATGCGCTGCGGCGCCAGGCTGGGCGTCTGCTGGCTCCCTCCGGCTGTTGATGTCAACACTCTTGTAGGCTCCACCGTTTGTCAGGACTGTCATACCTGACAGGTGCGGCAGCGCTTTGGGGCATCGTATTGTTTGGGCGCTGTTCCAACTTTCAATCTGGAGTTGCCGCTATGAACGCGAAAGCTGTCAAGCCACGCAATGCAACAGGTTCGGTAAAGGTTCGTATTGAAGAACTGAACGCTGACTTCACCTCCTTGGCAGTTTCTTTTTCTTTGCAGCCTTTGCCTAAGATCCAGGGGTACGATTTTGAAGGAGATCCTCAAATAGTTGTCATTGGAACTTCTGGTGTAACAGGTCCGGGTACCTATAGTGTCAGTCCCCACTGGGGTACATCTGTTGCAATGAGTTTTATTCTTACAGCGCTTGGTGGTACCGAGATTACAAGGGATGGAACGATTGTTTTTGAGGTCTATGAACTAGGGAAAAAAGCGAAGGGTACTTTCGATGTTACGCTTCTTTCGTCAGGGCTCAGGGCACAAGGCTCCTTTGACGTCGTCAACGACTGATGTCTCCGTGCAGTTGAACGGAGGGCGAATAGCCGAGCGGGGCGTGTGGGAATCTATTTATATCTTTCGGTTATAGGTACTTCATTTTGAGTGATATGGAGCGCCGACATTTGCCGGTATGATAGGCGCCCCCGCAGTCCGGATTGCGAATACGCCATGACTTTGCAGTACCCCACCATCGCCGATTGCGTCGGCAACACCCCGCTGGTCCGCTTGCAGCGCTTGCCCGGCGAGACCACTAATACGCTTTTGCTCAAGCTCGAAGGGAATAACCCGGCGGGTTCGGTCAAGGATCGGCCGGCGCTGTCGATGATCACCCGTGGCGAGTTGCGCGGGCAGATCCAGCCTGGCGATACGCTGATCGAGGCGACTTCCGGCAACACGGGTATTGCCTTGGCGATGGCGGCGGCGATCAAGGGCTACAAGATGATCCTGATCATGCCCGACAACTCCAGTGCCGAGCGCAAGGCGGCGATGACCGCCTATGGCGCCGAGTTGATCCTGGTGACCCAGGAGCAGGGCATGGAAGGTGCCCGGGACCTGGCCGAGCGCATGCAGGCCGAGGGGCGTGGCAAGGTGTTGGATCAGTTCGCCAACGGCGACAATCCCGAGGCCCACTACACCACCACCGGCCCTGAGATCTGGCGCCAGACCGACGGCACCATCACCCATTTCGTCAGCTCGATGGGCACCACCGGTACCATCATGGGCACCTCGCGCTATCTGAAAGAACAGAACCCGAACGTGCAGATCATCGGCCTGCAACCGATGGAAGGCTCGGCCATTCCCGGCATCCGCCGCTGGCCCGAAGAGTATCTGCCGAAGATCTACCAGGCCGACCGCGTGGACCGCATCATCGACATGGCCCAGAGCGAAGCCGAGGACGTGACCCGTCGCCTGGCGCGTGAGGAGGGCATCTTCTGCGGCGTGTCTTCGGGCGGTGCCGTGGCGGGGATGCTGCGCCTGTCCAAGGAAGTGGAAAATGCGGTGATCGTGGCGATCATCTGTGACCGTGGCGACCGTTACCTGTCGACCGGCATTTTCGACGCGCCCAACTGATGGCCAAGCAAGAAAGAGGCTTGCGCTTCCAGCCCAGCGGCGGAAGCCGAGCCCCGCAAGTGCCCACCGGTAAGAAGCAGCGCCTGACCATCGAGCGCCTGGCCAACGATGGCCGGGGCATTGCCTTTGTCGACGGGCGGACCTGGTTCGTCATCGGCGCCCTGGCCGGCGAAGAGGTCGAGGCGCGGGTGCTCGGTGCCCACGGCAAAGTGGTCGAAGCACGTACCGAGCGGGTGTTCCTGTCCAGTGAGCTGCGTCGCGCAACGCCGTGCATCCATGCCGGTCGTTGCGGCGGTTGCAGCGTCCAACATTTGCCCCATGACGAACAGCTCGCCCTGAAACAGCGCATGCTCGCCGAGCAGCTGTCGCGGGTGGCCGGGGTCGAGCCGGAGGAATGGGCCGCGCCATTGAGCGGGCCGGAGTTCGGTTATCGACGTCGCGCCCGGGTGGCGGTGCGCTGGGATCAGAAGGCGAAAAAACTCGAAGTGGGTTTTCGCGCCGTCGGCAGCCAGGACATCGTCGCCATTGGTGATTGCCCGGTGCTGGTACAGCCCTTGCAGCCGATCATGAGTCGCCTGCCGGAGATGCTTCGACGCCTGAGCAAACCCCAGGCGCTGGGGCATGTGGAGTTGTTCGCCGGTTCGTCCCTCGCGGTATTGCTGCGCCACATGGCGCCGCTGTCGGAGGCCGACCTGACCATCCTCAAGGATTTCTGCGCGTTTCATGCAGCCCAGTTATGGTTGCACGGTGAAGGTGAACCACAACCGGTCGAGCCCGGGCAGGCCCTGGGCTTTCGCCTGGATGCCTGGGACCTTGAGCTGGCGTACCGGCCCGGGGATTTCATCCAGGTGAACGCCGGGGTCAACGAGGCGATGATCGCCCAGGCCCTGCAATGGCTGGCGCCGCGTTCCGAGGAACGAGTGCTGGACCTGTTCTGCGGCCTGGGCAATTTTGCCTTGCCGCTGGCCAAAAGCGTACGCCAGGTGGTGGCCGTGGAAGGCGTGCAAACCATGGTGGACCGTGCGGCGGCCAATGCCGTCAGCAACAATTTGAATAACACTGCCTTTTTTCAGGCCGATTTATCCCAGCCTCTGGCGGGTGCCGAATGGATCGGCGAAGGCTTTTCTGCGGTACTCTTGGACCCACCCCGTGACGGTGCTTTCGAGGTGGTGCGCAAGCTGTCGTCCCTGGGGGCCAAACGGTTGGTTTATGTTTCGTGCAACCCGGCAACTTTGGCCCGGGATACGGTCGAACTGATCAAGCAGGGCTACCGGTTAAAACGTGCCGGGATTCTCGATATGTTTCCTCAAACGGCGCATGTCGAGGCCATGGCGTTATTTGAAGCGAGCCAGGATGGCTTGTCCGACTGACCCGTTCGTGCCAACCCGCCACAGCCCTGGGCGGAAACACGGGCAGCGAAGGTCAGCGAAGTTGACGCATTGAATCTGCGTCGTAGGGAAGGTAAGTAAAGATGGTACAGGTGAGAGCACACCAGCCGATCAACACCGACGGCAGTATCAATCTCGAGGCTTGGCTCGATCATGCGGTCAGCGTCGACATGGCACTGGATCGCGAAGCCTTGAAGGCTGCCTGCGAGTTCGCTCGCGAGGCGGAGCAGCAACACAACGCGGCGAAGAACCTGTGGTCCGAAGGCACCTCGAGTTTCCAGACGGGCCTGGAGATCGCCGAAATTCTCGCTGACCTCAAGCTCGACCAGGACTCCCTGGTGGCGGCGGTGCTGTACCGCGGCGTGCGCGAAGGGCAGATCCAGCTACCGGTGGTCAGCCAGCGCTTCGGCACCGTGGTGGCCAAGCTGATCGACGGTGTGCTGCGCATGGCCGCTATCAGCGCCAGCCTCAGCCCGCGCCAATCCATGGTGCTGGGCACCCAGGGCCAGGTGGAGAACCTGCGCAAGATGCTGGTGGCGATGGTCGACGACGTGCGCGTCGCGCTGATCAAGCTGGCCGAGCGCACCTGCGCGATCCGTGCCGTGAAGTCCGCCGATGACGAAAAGCGCAATCGCGTCGCCCGGGAGGTGTTCGACATTTATGCACCCCTGGCCCACCGTCTCGGTATCGGTCACATCAAGTGGGAGCTGGAGGACCTGTCCTTCCGCTACCTGGAGCCCGACCAATACAAGCAGATCGCCAAGCTGTTGCATGAGCGGCGCCTGGATCGCGAGCGCTTCATCACCGATGTGATGACCCAGTTGCGCGAAGAGTTGCAGGCCACCGGCGTGGAAGCCGACATCAGTGGCCGGGCCAAGCACATCTACTCGATCTGGCGAAAAATGCAGCGCAAGGGCCTGGAATTCAGCCAGATCTATGACGTTCGCGCCGTTCGTGTGCTGGTTCCGGAAATGCGCGACTGCTACACCGCGCTGGGGATCGTCCACACCTTGTGGCGGCACATTCCGAAAGAGTTCGACGACTACATCGCCAACCCCAAGGAAAACGGCTATCGCTCGTTGCACACCGCGGTGATCGGCCCCGAAGGCAAGGTGCTGGAAGTGCAGATCCGCACCCACGCCATGCACGAGGAGGCCGAGCTGGGGGTCTGTGCCCACTGGAAATACAAGGGCACCGACGTCAAGTCCGGGTCCAACCACTACGAAGAAAAAATCTCCTGGCTGCGTCAGGTGCTCGAGTGGCATGAGGAGCTGGGTGACATCGGCGGCCTGGCCGAACAGCTGCGCGTCGACATCGAACCGGACCGGGTCTATATCTTCACCCCCGACGGCCACGCGATCGATCTGCCCAAGGGCGCGACACCGCTGGACTTCGCCTACCGGGTCCACACCGAGATCGGCCACAACTGCCGTGGCGCCAAGATCAACGGGCGGATCGTGCCGCTCAACTACAGCCTGCAGACCGGTGAGCAGGTCGAGATCATCACCAGCAAGCACGGTACGCCGAGCCGCGACTGGCTGAACCCGAACCTGGGCTACATCACCACATCCCGGGCGCGGGCGAAAATCGTCCACTGGTTCAAGTTGCAGGCCCGCGACCAGAACGTCGCCGCCGGCAAGACCCTGCTCGAGCGTGAGCTCGGGCGCCTGGGGCTGCCGCAGGTGGACTTCGACAAACTGGCTGAAAAAGCCAACATGAAAACCGCCGAGGACATGTTCGCCGCCCTCGGTGCCGGCGATCTGCGCCTGGCGCAGTTGGTCAACCTGGCCCAGCAGTTGGTGGAGCCGGAGCGTGGCAACGAGCAACTGGAGCTGATCCCGCGCAAGGCCACCGGCTACAAGCCGGGCAAGCGCGGCGATATCCAGATCCAGGGCGTGGGCAACCTGATGACCCAGATGGCCGGCTGTTGCCAGCCATTGCCGGGGGATGCGATCGTCGGCTACATCACCCAGGGCCGTGGTGTGAGCATTCACCGCCAGGACTGTGCCTCGGTGCTGCAACTGGCCGGTCGCGAGCCGGAGCGGATCATCCAGGTCAGTTGGGGCCCGGTGCCGGTGCTCACCTACCCGGTGGACATCGTCATCCGCGCCTACGACCGATCCGGTCTGCTGCGTGACGTGTCCCAGGTGTTGCTGAACGAGCGCATCAACGTGCTGGCGGTCAATACCCGTTCGAACAAAGAAGACAACACCGCGCTGATGTCCCTGACCATCGAGATTCCGGGGCTGGATGCACTGGGGCGGTTGCTGGGGCGGATCTCCCAGTTGCCGAACATCATCGAGACCCGGCGTAACAGGACGCCAGGTTAAGCGCAGTCCAAAAATGTGGGAGCGAGCTTGTGGGAGCAAA